>JBEEJL010000352.1:0-2776 GCA_041169175.1 Pseudomonadota bacterium
TTTTCAATTTCGCTTACGCGATGCGCAAGGCCAAGCGCACGAATTTACTAACTATATGTTACCGGTGCCGATCGATGGACGCAGCTATTTCATCAGCGGCACCCGCGCTTCGCCAGGTGAGCCATTCCGCTATTTGCGCATGCCCGCAGACGAGAACGGCGAAATCGATAGCTATATGCAATTCCGCGCCGCGCTACTGGATAAAAACATACGCGAACAATCAGTCGGCAAGTTTGTCGAATCAACGATGGCGCAAGCCAAGTTGAATGAAGATATGCGGGAAAAATTACGCAGCAGCGGCGTAACAATTATGGAATTATTCGCAACCAAAGGTTACGAAGGGATCGCCGCCCACATCGAAAAAACCGTCGCCGAACCCGAACGCGAAAAAGCCGCGCAAACGATTATTCGTTTGCTTGATGGCATGGTGATGCAAACCTGGCAACTGTCGCGCGCGAAAGCGGGCAAGCCCGCCGCCACGATGGATGAAAAAGCCTCGCAATTTTTACGTGATGCGATGAACGCAACCAGCGACAGTTTTTTTTACGGCGCGCCGGTCTATCTGCAATTAGCTTCCTACGATGAAGTGAAAGCCAGCGGCCTGCAGTTGACCCGCTCGCCGGGGAAGAATATTGTGTACTTTGGTTCCTTACTATTAGTGCTCGGCGTATTCGCCATGTTTTATATTCGCGAGCGGCGCCTGTGGTTATTAGTCAAACCACAAGCGAATAAAATTTTATTCGCCATGTCGAGCAATCGTAAAACACAGGATTTTGAAAAGGATTTCGAACTACATAAACAACGTTTGAGTGATTTGTTGGCGAAGCCGGAAAATAAAGCGCCAGCGTAAATTGCAAAAGCGCATGGCAAAAATTGAAAAAAGTAAGATTGAGTTTTAGAGAATGTCCCCTCCCTTTCAAGGGGAGGGTTAGGGTGGGGATGGGTGTATGCTTATCGAAGAATACCCATCCCCACCTAGCCTCCCCCTTGTAAGGGTGAGGGACTCCTTGGAAGGCTCGGCCTACCGAGAAAAAATTAAACTGTTTCAAGTATCACAAGTGAGGTAACACAAATGAACACCACCACTTTATTCACCGCACCCCAACCCTTTTTCAAACGCCTATCGCCGATCGATTGGTTATTCGCCCTCGCCCTCGTCGTCGGCAGCCTATTCGCGCTACAAAAATACGGCAGTTGGATGGACGCGTACGAAAAAGGTTTTGTATTTCTATTTTGCGCCGGTTTCATCTGGCTCGGCTGGAAATGGAAACCGATCCGCATCCTGATTCCCGTCATCACCGTCGTCGCGCTATTCGCCATCAGCCTGTATCACGGCGACGCGACGCGCGCGAAGTCGGCGTTCTTTTTGAAATACATGATCTCCAGCCAATCGGCGATTATGTGGATGAGCGTGTTGTTCATCATGGCAACCGTTGCGTATTGGTTCGGCACTTTCGCGCGTTCGGAATTCTCGCAAAAATTCGGCAGAGGCTTAACCTGGAGCGCCGTCGCCATGGGCCTCATCGGCTTATTGGTTCGCTGGTATGAGTCCTATCTCATCGGCGCGGATGTCGGCCATATCCCGATCAGCAATCTTTATGAAGTGTTCATCCTGTTTTCCATGATCACTGCGTTGCTGTATCTATATTACGAAGATCGCTATCAAACTTTGCAGATGGGCGGCTTCGTCTTGCTCATCATCAGCGCTGCCGTTGGTTTTTTGCTGTGGTACACCTTTGATCGCGGCGCGCACGAAATCCAGCCGCTGGTTCCCGCGCTGCAATCCTACTGGATGAAAATTCACGTCCCTGCCAACTTCGTCGGCTACGGTGCGTTCTCGTTAGCCGCGATGATCGGCGTCGCGTATTTGCTGTCGTCGAAAGGCGTACTCAGCTCGCGCTTGCCGCCATTGGAAACTTTAGATGACGTCATGTACAAATCTATCGCTATCGGCTTCGCCTTTTTCACCATCGCCACCATCCTCGGTGCGATGTGGGCCGCCGAAGCCTGGGGCGGCTACTGGAGCTGGGACCCAAAAGAAACCTGGGCACTTATCGTCTGGCTCAACTACGCAGCATGGTTGCACATCCGCTTAACCAAAGGCCTGCGCGGCCCGATGCTGGCGTGGTGGGCCGTAGTTGGCTTAATCGTGACCACGTTTGCGTTCTTGGGCGTGAATATGTTTTTGAGTGGTTTGCATTCTTATGGGACGTTGTAAAAAAATAAATTGTGCGCTTTGCGCACCATTTACTTTTTAGAAAGAGGTGGGCCATAAAATTCAATTTAATCAAATGGTTATAATGAATATGAGCCAAGCCGCCTTTTACTACTTATCAGCTGTCAGGCTTACATAAATGGTATCACCGACTAGCAGTTTCTTTATTGATGGTCCGGCCGAAGATTCGGGGTACGTCAATGTAAGAGACCGAGCAGATTGCAGCAAATATAGGAAATTTGTTGAGCAATTATGGCAACGGTATTACACGCTTGCGGATACCAACTTTCGCACCAACGCACGAGATGATTTTCTTCAACGATTCTGGGAGATGTATCTTGCAGTAGTGTTAATGGAACGGGGATTCAATCTCAATCGCGGTGAAGAAGAAGGACCAGAATTTTTTGTTATGGTGGGGAGCAAAAAAATATGGTTTGAGGCCATAGCGCCAGAATCTGGGAACGGTCCAGACAAAGTTCCGAATGATAATGTTTATGGTGAGGTGTATTCAGTTCCGACCGAAAAGATTCTTTTGCGGTTTACAAACGCTCTCGACGAAAA
>JBEEJL010000353.1:0-10183 GCA_041169175.1 Pseudomonadota bacterium
CCACCGACTCTGCAAACCCGCCCGGTGCATGTAATGGAACTACTGTTGCATGCACGGTATTTGTGATTACGGCTACCCCAACAGGTGGTCAAGCAAATGACGAGTACGGAACGATTTCTTATCGCTCTGATGGCACTAAAGCCAGAAGCGTAGAAAAGACTCCGATCACCAATTGGTAATGAGATGCCTGCAGTTGCAAGTTATCGCCGCCTGTTGTTACAGTCATCATTTATTCTGATATTCGCCGCGACGTGATTCGCGGCGATTTTTTTCCTTGGCTCAACCTCACCCTTCTGATTTCCTGATTATCGGCGCTGGCATCATTGGCCTCTCCACCGCTTACGAGTTGTCTTTGTCCGGCGCGTCGGTCACGGTTATTGATCGGGGTCTAGTCGGTCGCGAGTCGTCGTGGGCGGGTGCGGGGATACTGTCTGCATTATTACCGTGGGATTACTCGCTGTCAGTGAACCGGCTCACTTCTCTCGGCGCGGCATTGTATCCGCAGTGGGTGACTAAGCTGGAACAGGCAGCGGGTTTGATGGCCGAGTTTGCGGTGAGTGGGATGCAAGTGCTGCCGACATTTGATTCTGTTGCTGCGTTGAGATGGTGCGCTGAAAATGGCTTTTGCGCCGAAATCACGGCAGAAAACAACCTCTGGTTGCCCGGCGTTGCGCAGGTTCGTCCGCCTCGCTTGATCGCGGCTTTGAAACAAACTTTGTTGAATCGCGGCGTGATAATCCGTGAGGGCGTCGAGGCATTGAAGCTGGAAACTAAGCTAGGCCGAGTAACCAGCGTCGCCACTAAAACTGACAAGATTACGGCAAGTCAGTACGTGCTCACATCAGGCGCGTGGATTAGTAACTTATTGAATAATAACAATATTATTTCAGATATGCGCCCGGTGCGTGGGGAAATGTTGTTATATAAATGCGGGCCTGGCCGGTTGAAAAACATCATTTATCGTGATGGCAAATACGTCGTCCCGCGCCGCGATGGCCATCTATTAGTTGGCAGCACGGTGGAGGAAACGGGCTTTGATAATAGGACTACGGACGCCGCGAAAATAGAATTACATGCAGCGGGTGCGGCTATGTTTGCGCCCTTGGCGCAGTTGCAGCCGGTGCGTCATTGGTCGGGTTTGCGCCCCGGCTCGAAGGATAATATTCCGCTGATTGATCGCCATCCGGCATGGGAAAATTGCTTTATTAATGTAGGCCATTTTCGCTATGGGCTGACGATGGCGCCTGCGGCGGCGAAGCTACTTGCTTGTTTGATTCAAGGCGAAACGCCGCCGATTTCGTTTGCACCTTACGGCTTCACAAAAAAATAAATATAACTATTTGATTATATTGATATTTATAGATTAGACAAATGTGCTGTTGTCTCCTAGAATGAAGTTATGGAAAGCCAACTTGAACAAGTGACTCTTTATAGTGCCGATGCGATTCCTGCGTTGCTGCGCGAACACGATATTTCGCTGACGCATCAGCGGCTGCAAATCGGCCAAGTGTTGTTTGCCTGCTGCCAGCATTTGTCGGCGGATCAAATTTTGGCCCAGGTTAACAAAGAGCATCCGGAGACCTCCAAAGCTACGGTCTACAATACGCTTAAGCTATTTCTGGAAAAAGGTTTAGTGCGCGAAGTGATTGTCGATCCGACGCGCGTATTTTACGACCCTAATATGTTGCGTCATCATCATCTCTATAACATTGAAACCGGTGAGTTGACCGATATCGATGCGGCAAACGTACAGGTGAATGGCTTGCCGCCTTTGCCCCGAGGTTTGCGTCAGGATGGAGTGGATATCATAGTCCGCGTGCGCCCTGCAGCGTAAGTTGTTTGCCCCGATCTCCCCCCTGCGTTTATAATCACCAGCTAAGCTGTTGTAGCTCAGTTGGTAGAGCAACTGATTCGTAATCAGTAGGTCGGAGGTTCGATTCCTCTCAACAGCACCACCGAATTGTAAAATACAATAAATCATGATTGTCAGTGACATCCTCGCCAACAAGGGCGGCAGCCTGTTTCACATCACTCCGCAGAAAACCATGGCTGAAGCTGTGGCCCTGATGGTAGAGCGCAATATCGGCTCCGTGCTGGTGATGGAGGGCGAACAGTTATCCGGTCTGATTACCCTGCGTGAAGTGTTGCGCGGTATTAATTGTCTAGGTGATGGTTTTCTCAGCGCCAAGGTGACTGAGGTAATGAATTCAAAACCGCTCAATGTCTCGCCGGAAGACAGCGTCGATCATCTGCGCAGCTTGATGACGGAAAACCATATCAGTCACATGCCAGTCCTGGAAAACGGCAAACTCGTCGGCATCCTGTCGTTTCACGATGTCGCTAAAAAAGCGCTCAAAGATGCCAGCTTTGAAAATACTTTATTAAAACAATATATAAAAAATTGGCCCGCTGCCCAATAACGCTCGCAGGTCCCGAGACGATCTCATCGTCTTTGAAAAAATCCTAGTTACCAATCTAAATAGAATCAATCCAATTTGATTTGCCGCTAAGGCAAAATTCAGCGCGGAAGCATGTGTGCGTAAATTTTTGTTGAACGCGCAAAAGAAAATTGGCAATTGACTAAAAGTTTCCTACACTCAAGTCATGCTACTACTCCTACTACTTAGGCAAACCTCCAGATGCTGATAGCCAAAATGCCAAGCGCCGCCAATCAAGCCAGCGAGACATGGAGCCAGCAACGGTTGCAACAAGCCCTTGCCGCGAGCCATGCCGCGCAAGCGACATGGGCGACTACATCGTTCGAACAGCGCGCTCTAAGCATGACGCGTATGGCTGAATTACTGCGCGAACGGCGCGATGAATTCGCTGCCATTATTACCGCAGAAATGAGCAAACTCTCAAAAGAAGCGCGCGCAGAAGTGGAAAAATGCGCGCTCAATTGCGATTACTACGCCGTGCATGCCGAACATTTTCTGACAGACGAAGCGGTACGCTCTGACGCAGGCAAGAGCTATGTTTCCTACGTCCCGTTGGGCATTATTCTTGGCGTCATGCCGTGGAATTTTCCTTTCTGGCAAGTATTTCGTTTTGCTGCGCCCGCGCTGATGGCGGGTAACGGCGTCGTGCTTAAACATGCCTCAAACGTACAGCGCTGTGCGAAAGCGATTGAAACTATTTTTCGCGACGCTGGTTTTCCAGAACATCTCTTTACGCATTTGCCCATCAGCGCCAGCCAAGTGGCCGACGCCATCGCAAGCCCGCACGTACACGCCGTCACGCTCACTGGCTCCGAGCCTGCGGGTAAATCTGTTGGCGCGGCCGCCGGGATGCATTTAAAAAAATGCGTACTCGAACTGGGCGGCTCCGATCCGTTTATTGTGTTGGCCGATGCTGATTTGGATTTGGCAGTCGATCAGGCTGTGTTATCGCGTTATAGCAATTGTGGACAATCTTGTATCGCGGCGAAACGATTTATTCTTGTACCAGACATTGCTGATGAATTTGTATCGCGGTTAAAACAAAAAATCGCCACACTGAAAATCGGCGATCCATCCGATGAGACAACACAAATCGGCCCAATGGCGAGATCAGATTTACGCGATGAGCTGCATTTGCAGGTGAAAGAATCCATCGCACAAGGTGCAGTGGCTGTTGTCGGCTGCACGCCGCTCGATCGCCCCGGCGTATTTTACGCGCCGTCGATTCTTGATCATGTCACGTCAAAAATGCGCGCTTATCACGAAGAATTTTTTGGCCCAGTCGCCATCGTGATTCGCGTAAAAGACGAAGCGGAAGCCGCGCGCGTCGCCAACGACACACGCTTTGGTTTAGCCAGCAGCATCTGGAGTCGAGATTTTGACCACGCAGAAGAATTCGCGCACGACATTCAAGCGGGCGCGACGTTTATCAATGGCATGGTGAAATCCGATCCGCGTTTGCCCTTCGGCGGCATCAAAGCGTCCGGTTTCGGGCGTGAATTGTCCTATCACGGCATCCGTGAATTCGTGAACGTCAAAACCATCTGGATGCGCGAAGGTAAATCAGAACGCGAGCGGCGTGAAGGTGAGCGGCGCAATGCTGAGAGGCGCGGAGATGTGCAGTAAATAAAAAGCCACCGCATGCGGTGGCTTTTTATTTTGTCACATCTAAGTCATTTGAAAAAAGAAGTCCCTTCGCCCTTGTCCTCGGGTGAAGTGGCCGAGGGTTCAAGGGGAAGGCTAGGATGGGGATGGGTGTTCTTAGGTTGTTAATAGTCTGGTAGGTCGGCGCCTTGAATGAGATGCCGGGGGTAGCCCGGCGGCTAGTCACTTTTTTGCTTCGCCAAAAAAGTAACCAAAAAAGGCGAACCCGCCGCGCCGCTTTTTATTTTTTTGTCGCGCTATTTCTGCTGCCTATCGGGCGTCGAGCACAAACTCGCTTTCACCTTCAATTGAAATTTTACTTACCGCGTAGCTCAAACATGTGCTCGCCGACGGCCCCCGATAGGCAGCAAAAATAGCGGGGCGCAGATGGGTGAGCATTTCTTTCTTTGAATTGTGAGCGTCCCAATCCCACGTAATCTTTTTCTTTGTCTCTGTTTCTCTGTGATGAAAGTCTTAACCCAAAAACATATTGTAAGCTGGGTTATCACTCTCATCGACATACGCATAACCCAGCGTTTTCAAAAATTCCTTGAATGCCGATTTTTCTTTCGGCGGCACTTGCAGGCCGACTAGCACGCGGCCATAGTCCGCACCGTGATTGCGGTAGTGAAACAAGCTGATATTCCAGTTGTGTCCCATTTTATTCAGAAAATTCATCAACGCACCGGGCCGCTCGGGGAATTCAAACCGATACAGCATCTCGTGTGTCGCATTTGGTGCGCGGCCGCCGACCAAGTGGCGCACATGCAATTTCGCCATTTCGTTGTCGGATAAATCCAGCGCCTTTAATCCATCGCGGCGCAATTCACTCAACAATTTTTTTGTATCGCTGGCCTGTTGCACCGACACACCGACAAATACATGCGCCTCGCGATTATCGGCATAACGATAATTGAATTCGGTGATATTGCGTTTGCCCAGCAGAGAACAGAAATGTTTGAAGCTGCCCGGTGTTTCGGGGATCGTCACGGCGAGTATGGCTTCGCGTTTCTCGCCCAGCTCGGCGCGCTCGGCGACAAAACGCAGGCGGTCAAAATTCATGTTTGCGCCGCAGGCGATGGCGACCAAATTTCGATTTTTGATTTTCTCGCGTGCCGCATATACCTTCGCGCCCGCGATACCGAGCGCACCGGCGGGCTCGAGGATAGAGCGCGTGTCGTCGTACATATCCTTCATCGCCGCACAAATCGCTTCGGTATCGACCAGGATCACTTCATCGACCAATTCACGGCAAATGCGAAACGTCTCCTCGCCGACTTGTTTCACCGCGACGCCGTCGGCGAATAAACCGACATGCGGCAACACGATGCGCTTGTCCGCTTTGAGCGAGCGATACATTGCATCAGCATCCATCGGTTCGACGCCAATGAGTTTGATCTCTGGGCGCAGTCTTTTTACATACGCCGCGATGCCCGCCATTAATCCGCCGCCGCCGATGGCGACGAAGATGGCTTCAATCGGCCCGTTAAATTGACGCAAAATTTCCATCCCGACCGTGCCTTGGCCCGCAATCACCAACGGATCGTCAAAGGGATGTATATAAGTAAGCCTATGTTTTAAAAGAAGTTTTTGTGAATGCGTAAAAGCCTCGTCGTAGGAGTCGCCGTGCAAAACAACTTTTGCGCCGCGCGCGGCAACAGCATTCACTTTAATTTCCGGTGTTGTCGCGGGCATTACAATCGTCGCCGCGCAACCGAGTTTTTGCGCGCCCAACGCAACGCCTTGCGCGTGGTTTCCGGCCGACGCGCAAATCACGCCGCGCTTCAATTGTTCTTTGGAAAGATGCGCCATCTTGTTATACGCACCGCGCAGCTTGAATGAAAACACCGGCTGCAAATCTTCGCGTTTCAACAGCACACGGTTTTGCAATCGCTGCGATAATTTCGTCGCTTCATGCAACGGGCTTTCAATCGCAACGTCATAGACGCGCGCGTTGAGAATCATTTCGAGATAATCGGTATGCATGGAATCTTGATATTTTTCAATGATATGAACAGAGACGAAAGAGTAACAGGAAACGCCGCTTTGCAGAAGGGCGCGCGCCCCGTTATGCTGTCGGCCTTAATCGGGAGAAACACATGACGCAAGACGAACTCAAACAAGCCGTCGCCAAAGCGGCGATTCAATATGTGCCCGACAACTCGCTCGTCGGTGTCGGCACTGGCTCCACGGTAAATTTTTTCATCGCCGAGTTGGCGAAAATAAAACATCGCGTAGAAGGAGCGGTGTCCAGCTCCGAAGCCAGCGCAAAATTATTACGCGCAGCCGGCATTCCCGTACTCGACTTAAATAATGTCTATGAACTCGCCGTGTATATCGACGGCGCCGACGAAGTCACCGAACACCGCGCCATGATCAAAGGCGGCGGCGCTGCGCTGACAAGAGAAAAAATCGTCGCCGCCGCGAGTAAAAAATTCGTCTGCATCGCCGACGCATCCAAGCTAGTCGGCGTATTAGGTAATTTTCCCCTGCCAGTAGAAGTCATCCCAATGGCGCGCAGCTATGTCGCAAGACAGCTCATCAAACTCGGCGGTGAGCCGCGTTATCGCGAAGGTGTGATGACCGATAACGGCAACGTCATTCTTGATATTCACGGGCTGAAAATTCTCAACCCAGTCGAGATGGAAAGTGCCATCAACCAAATCACCGGCGTAGTGTGTAACGGTATTTTTGCGCGACGGTCGGCTGATGTGGTGTTGTTGGGATCGAAGGATGGCGTGAGAACAATTTAGTTTGAATCACACGCCACGCGCCATTCATCGAATCCCCTCCCCTTCAAGGGCAGGGTTAGGGTGGGGATGTGTGTTTTTAATAGGTGCAAATGCTCCTTGCGCCGTAGGCTGGCGCTGATAAGCCCAGCGTTTTCCTGCACAAATTTATTTTGAAAGGCGCTGGGCTTATCAGCACCAGCCTACAGCCCTGTCATTCTGCGCGATAGCGAAGAATCTGCGGTTAAGCGCGTCAAATCAAAACCGAAAAGCAGATCCTTCGCAAAGCTCAGGATGACAAGCTCCTTCCCCCTTGCCGGGGGAAGGTTGGGATGGGGGTGCTGGTTACATTTCCCTCGTCTGCTTGAGCCGAGCACTGAATGAGATTGCCGGGGGTGATGGCCGCGCCACGGTGGGCAACGCCTCGGTGCGGGCGCGGCCATCGGCGTACCGTTCACCACTTTATTGATTGCGGCCACCCGCTGCACCATTCCCGCCCCCTCGCTGCGCGTCCCGATGAACGGTGCGCCCCGGCAGCTTTCACTTTTTTGCTTCGCCAAAAAAGTAACCAAAAAAGGCGAACCCGCAGCGCTGCTTTTTGTTTTTAGGTTTTTGTTGTCGCCGCTATTTCTGTTGCCGCAGCTTTTATAGAACCGGCTGCGGTGAGAAAACGCGCTCTCACCCTCATATCAAATCTGAATCACCGTGTAGCTCAAACAGGTTCTCGCCGACGGCCCCCGACAGTCAGCAAAAATAGCGTCGGCGCAGATGGGTGGGCAATCCAATCTTTGAATTCGAATTCACGCTCTTGTATTAAGTCAAACATATCAGTCCAGGTTACGATTATCCACTTGGTGCGTGTTCTTTTGGACCATGCCACTTAAACGACTGAATTACTTCCAGAAGAATTTTCTGGAGACTGCGCATTGATTTCAGTGACACATCAATTTCACCATAGTGCCCATCGGACATAGTTGAGCCATATCTTGAGCCGTTGAGATTGCCCAAGACAAGCACCCCTCCGTCGGGGGCATTGATGATATTGTTTGTAATTGGTTGTAAATCAAGCGGTTTCGGGGCCTTTCCTGCCCCAAGGCCCCGTGCACGATCTTCCAAGTGTTGAGCTGTATTGCGGACTCCTCGAAGGTATGGAAAATCAGCTACGAATTGCTCATGCAACTCTACAATTTTTTCAGGTACATTAGCCTCCTTTCCAAGAACCTCAAGAAATTTACCGAACGCATCAAGCGCGTAGACAAAGGTGCGAGCATAAATAAACGGGAGGACATGTTCGAACTCTCGTGGAACCCTGCCACTCGTCCATTTTTCTCTATTGAAACGAACTTTGGTTTCAAACTCAATTTCGTCAGAACTAAAGCCCTCGTGCTCTTTCTCGACAACACGTTGGATTTCAGAGCGCTGGAGGAAATCGCTTAGCCCGTCGCCCGCTTTAGAAAATGCTGGCTGAATCGAGCTCACACTATTAAATAGATTTAACGCAACATTTGCTTGGAAAAATTGGTCTTTAAGCGACTCAAGCTGATTTTGGATGTTCCATGCCCAGTCTCTGTCATCGTAGTCCAACCAAGTCCCAGGAATTAGGATATCAAAGACAAACATTACTGCCCCTTATTGGTTAATATTCATGCTAAATGGTGGCGTACTTTCGAAGTGACTAGAATAAATTAACTCTCTTAGTCGTGGACAGTCAGAGACGAACGATATGCTGAACACATCGTTCCTGATCCATACGCCTGATGCTTGTTCCCATTTTACATGCTGGTGCATAAATCTATCCCTATAATTGGATTCGAAGAGATAACAGTTCACCCATCTGCGCCGTCGCTATTTTTGCTGCCTATCGGGGGCCGTCGGCGAGAACCTGTTTGAGCTACGCGGTGATGCAGATTTGAATTGAAGGTAAGGGCGAGTTTTCTCGCCGCAACCGGTTCTATAAAAGCGGCGGCAGCAGAAATAGCGGCGACAAAAAAACAAAAACAAAAAGCAGCGCGGCGGGTTCGCCTTTTTTGGTTACTTTTTTGGCGAAGCAAAAAAGTGAAAGCTGCCGGGCTACCCCCCGGCATAGTTTGATTCGAGCTTTACGATTAGAGAGGGCACAAACATTTCACCCCCATCCCAACCTTCCCCGTCAAGGGGGAAGGAGCTTGGCTATCTGCAGTTTTGCAAATCGGTGACAACATTGAGAGTTTTACGCGTGCGCGCGGCGCACCCTACGTTTTACTTGGCCGGCGGTACATAACCCTGCGCCACTTCCGCGCCTTCACCAAAGAAATGTTTTTCCATTTGTTCGGCTAAGTATTTTCTGGCTTTGATGTCGGAGAGGTTCAAGCGATTCTCATTCACCAACATTTTTTGTTGTTCGAGCCATTGCTTCCACGCTTCTTTGGAAACGCTTTCGAATATGCGTTTGCCGAGTTCGCCGGGGTAGGGAGGGAAATCCAAAGCTTCGGCTTCGCGTTTTAGTTTAATACATTGTATCATGCGTGACATAAAAAACCTCAATTAAATCAAATAGTTATAATAATTACGCGCCGATGGATTTGAGAAATATTTTCGAGCGGCGCTCGTAGTTGTAGAGCATTTGTTTTTTCTCGGGCAGTTGCGACAGGTCGGTTTCGGTGAAGCCGCGTTCGAGAAAAAAGTGCATGGTGCGGGTTGATAACACAAACAGTTTTTTAATATTTTGTGCGGCGGCGAGTTTTTCCATATGGTTGAGCAAGCGTTCGCCGCGACCGGCGCTGCGGAAATCCGGCGTGACGGCAAGACACGCGAGTTCGGCTGACGCTTGATCGGGAAATTTATATAACGCTGCGCAACCGATGATGATGCCATCGTGTTCGAGCAAGGCGAAGTTACCGATTTCGGTTTCCAATACTTCGCGTCCGCGCTTGACCAGGATGCCTTGTTCTTCTAGCGGCTCGATGATTTGCAATAATCCGCCGACGTCTTCAATCGTCGCTTGACGTAAATTTTCCAGCGAGTGTTGCGTCACCATAGTGCCGATGCCGTCGCGGCTGAATAATTCCATCAGCAATGCGCCGTCAACGTGTCGGGTAATCAAGTGCGTTCTGCCGACGCCTTTTTTACACGCCTTAATGGCGGAGGGTAAATAAATACGCGCGTCTTCGGATAAATTCGCTGCGTTTTCCGCCAGCAAAGTTTCCGCTTCTTGCGCGGTCAGCTCTTCCAGCAATGTGCCGCGAGCGTCGCTGACGCCGTTGGTATCCATGAGGAAAATTAATTTGTCGGCTTTGAGTTCTATCGCTGTCGTCGTCGCCACGTCTTCCATGGTCAGATTAAATACTTCACCAGTCGGCGAATAACCGAGCGGCGAAAGCAGAACGACTTCTT
>JBEEJL010000354.1:0-4551 GCA_041169175.1 Pseudomonadota bacterium
GGTCATCCTCGAATTTTTTATCCTGCTCGCTTACGGCTCGCTCGCCGGGAAAGCCTCCGAACTCGCGCGCCAACCGCGCTATGCGCGCGTGATCAATAAACTTTGCGGCGGCTTGCTCATCGGTGCAGGCGTCGGCCTCGCTACGCTGCGCAAATAAAATGTAGCCTGGGTGAAGCGCAGCGTAACCCGGGGAACAACTTGTTTAATAATCATAACGGCTAAGCATGAGTTTATTGCGTCATTTCATATTCTGCATTCTATCGGGAGTGCTGATTGCATCACCTCAAGCGATTGCCGAGAGCAAATTAAATACCCCAGCATTCCTCCTGGCCAACGTCCTCGGTTCTGATGTTGATGTCACACAATATCTCGTCAGCGAAAAATACGATGGCGTGCGCGCAATCTGGGACGGCAAAACTTTATATTTCCGCAGCGGTAATGTGGTGAATGCACCGGAATGGTTCCTCGCCAAATTACCAGCGCAAAAACTTGATGGCGAATTGTGGCTCGGTCGAGAACGCTTTGAAGAACTTTCCGGTGTGGTGAAGAAAAATATGCCCATCGACGACGAATGGAAACAAGTGAAGTATATGGTGTTTGAATTACCTGATGCAACAGGACCGTTTGTCGAACGGTACGCAAAAATTCTTGAATTAATTAAACAAACCAATTGGCCGCAATTGATAGCGGTAGAGCAATCTCGCATAGTCGATCGTGCCAGTTTGCAAAAGAAGATGGACGCTTTGGTGAAGCAGGGCGGCGAAGGGTTAATGTTGCATCTTGCTGAGGCAGAATATGTCACGGGCCGTAGTGATGTGCTGCTCAAACTCAAGCCGACTCTCGATACTGAAGCTAAAGTGGTTGGACATGTCGCGGGCAAAGGAAAATTTACCGGCATGCTCGGCGCATTGGAAATGGAAACACCGCAAGGAAAACGCTTTCGCATCGGCACCGGTTTTAGCGATGATGTGAGAAAAAATCCACCAGCTATCGGCAGCATCATTACCTACAAATATAATGGCCTGACGAAAAAAGGCGTACCGCGCTTTGCCAGTTATTTGCGCGTGCGCCAAGAGTTTTAATTTGTTGCCAATATCACTAAGCCGCTGACCATTATCGCTGCGGCAATCAATCTGCGTTTTCCCTGCTTTTCTTTAAGCAAATGGGTTCCCATCAGTGCCGCGAATAAAATGCTGATTTCGCGCGCGGGTGCGACGTAACTCACCGGCGTAAACACCATCGCGGTCAATGCCAGCACATACGACATCGGGCCGAACACGGCGACGGCGATGACTTCTTTGCGGTAATCGCGCCAGACTTTTTTTGCGCCGGATAAGTCATGCAGAATAAATGGCGACATCATTAGAGTGCGGCCAAGATTACTTGACCAGTCGAGTACGATAGGTGGAATCAACAAAGTTGCCACCGCATATTTATCCCACACTGTGTACGACGCTATCGTCGCACCGGTGAGTAAGGCGTAGCCAATCGCGATACCGCTTTTTGACAGCGTAGCGGAAAAATTTATGCTTTTGCGCGGATCAAATGTCAGTAACAACACCCCAAGCGCTAACATGCCTGCGCCGATTATCGCGAACGTAGTAGGGCGCTCGTGCAACAGTAGCACCGCAATTAAAATCGTCAGCAGCGGACCGGAGCCGCGCGCCAGCGGATACACCAAAGACAAATCGCCGTAACGATAACCGCGCGCCAATAACAAAAAATAAATCGTGTGCAACACGGCCGTGCCGAACATGAAGGTAAGCTGTAAATTACTCAGTGAAATAGGCTGGTACCAAAGAATGCCGATGGCGAGCGGGGCATAAATCAATGTAGTAATGAGAGAACACAGCCACACAAACGACGCACCTCCGCCGCTGCGCTTGAGCAAAAAATTCCAGCTCGCGTGCAATAAAGCGGCACCGAGTATCAACAGCAGGGCGTAGGTAGTCAATTGATTTTATTGAATTTTTTATTGTTTGCTATGGCGAGAAAAAAACTCCCAAATCGCATTCGTCGCGTTGAGCGTGTTGACTGACGGACCTAAAATAAACTGTGGCAAACGCGGTGTAACGCCGGGCCAGCCGTGACCCTGTCCATTGATGATTTGAAATAACACTTCGGTATTTTGCGCGCAGTTGTAACGAATCGTCGTGAGTCCATTGGCAGAGCTTTCGTTCGCGCCGCTGCAACCCGCTTGCTTCGCCCACTTGTCTGCCGATACGCGCATCGGTTGTTTGACGGTGATGGTTCCCCACGGATCTTTGCTGTCGCCGCCATTGAGCGGATTAAGTGGGTCGGCGCTGCCACCGACAAACAGCATCGATAATCTACAATTCGATCCCTGCACACTATCCCAGTATTGCCCCATCACTGGCGCGATAGCGGCAAGACGCTGGCATAGTGGTGCCCCCGCGTGGAATGTCATGGATGCCCCATTGGAATGGCCGGCCATATAAATTCTTTTGGTGTCGATGGCATAGCGGCGGCTCACGTCGTCAATCATTGCCGAAATAAAACCGGTGTCGTCAATCGGGCCGCGCGCCTGCGCGCCGCGCTCCGAACCATCGCCCCAAAATTGCGGATTGCTTGCCAAGCTGGGCCTTTGGCCGAGCTTGACCGGCAGCGCGTTTGGCGCGGCGACGATAAAATTTTGTTCGTCTGCTTTGGCGGCCCAGCCGTAATCGCTTAGTGTATTCTCGCCGGTTCCGCCTGCGCCGTGCAGCATCACCAACAGCGGCAAAGGTTTCCCTACCTGATAGCCGCGTGGTAGATGCAGTTCATAGTTTCGATCCGCCGGTTGGGTTAAGGTAATTTTTTGCGTGCCGCCATCGGCATTTTTACGCGCCTCGCGTGCCCGGCCACAGGAGGCCAGTGTGAGCGCGATACAAATTACCATCAGTAAAGAAATTTTCTTCAAGATAAAAATTACTTCTTAATTACTTCATAACCTGCATCTTCAATCGCCTGCTTGAAATCTCGCGGCGAGGTTTTGGCTTCGTCGAATTGAATTTCTGCCAACTTTTTTTCCAGCGAGACGTTGACGCTATTTACGCCGACAATTTTTTGCAACACGCCGGTGACGCTTTTTACACAACCGTCGCAAGTCATGCCTTCGATCGGGATGCTGATGGTTTCCATTTTGTTTCTCCTTAAATTAATATTGACTATAGCAAATTGCCAGACGAAAAAAAGCCCCGCAGCGCGGGGCTTTTACTTATTTCAACTGCGTCTTTAGTTGCGGACGATCTGGCCATCCACTACTTTTACTTTCTGGCCAACACCGTAGTCCGGGTTGCTGGTAGCGCGTACAGTGCGTGTCGAGTTGTCGTTCATACGAACTACTACGTCATAAGCGGTGACAGCTTTTTTGCTTTTCTCAACTTGGTTACCGGCAACTGCACCGCCAACGGCACCGAGAACCGTTGCCAAATCGCGACCGCGACCGCTACCGACTTGATGGCCGACTACGCCGCCAGCCACGCCGCCGAGAACGGCACCTACGCCGCTTGCTTCGCCTTGTTGTTGCAAGGCATTGATCGCTTCCACCACGCCGCAGTTGTTACACACGATGGGTGCTGGGGCTTGTGCAATGACAGGCGCAGTAGCAACTTGAACCGGGGCAGGAGCATAGTAAGGCTCGCTTACGATAGGGGCAGTAGCAGGCGCAGTGCTGTAAGTGTTGTTTGCTACTACGGTTTTAGGCGCAGCGGGTCTCGGCGCTGGCTTGGCTACAACTTTAGGTGCCGCAGGTTTCGGCGCTGCCGCTTTAGTTTCAACTGGCGCTTTGGCTTCAGGCGCAACCGGTTGTAACACTTTGTCTTCCGCTTTGGTTAACGCAGCATCTGCTTTTACTTCGGTTTGTAACTTGGCGGTATCAACCGAGGCAACGACCGGCTTAACCGCTTCGGTTGCTTTCGCCGCCGAGTTCGCCGCAGCTTTAGCCGCGTCGGTTTTCGAGAACGAGCTAGGAATCAAGCCCGTCATCGTGCCAATGCCGATGGCGCTGAATAGGGTGAGCGCAATAGCGGCGATCACGTAAATAGGGTTGGATTTTTTTGCTGTAGTTTCCATGGTGTATCTCCTTATGTCTGTTTACTGTTTCCGCGTCTTTCAACACGTTGCTGATCGCTGCACAATGCTACGATATATAACAGTAAACGCTTTCAATAACGGGCTCGTCAACCTTTGGTTGACGATTATTTTATAAGTATATGATTATAATGAATAATATTTTATAAAATTTTATTGCATTGCGGTAATTTTAGTCTAAATAATGAGCGTCACGGCATCGCCCACAAAGCACGATATTGGCCGTCAGGATCATAGTCTCGCGCTTGCTTATCAGGATTAAAGCGCCGTCCGCCGCGCGGGTCAGTGCCGTGCCCGGCGATATAAAGCCAGTTGCCTTGATTACTGTAAACGTCGTAATCGACCAGTTGCGCCTCGAACCAAGCGGCACCCGCGCGCCAATCGCCTTGCATATCATGAATTAAATAGCTCGCCACAATTTGGCGCAGGCGGTTGGATAAATACCCAGTGGCTGCCAGT
>JBEEJL010000355.1:0-7024 GCA_041169175.1 Pseudomonadota bacterium
ACTTCTCTGGCGCGTCACTCACCATATCCCGCCAAACAGAAGTCAGCGCCGCCATGATCGCAGGACCAAGAAATAATCCAATCAAACCTAATGTTTCCAACCCGCCAAGTATTCCCAGCAACACCCACAAGAACGGCAACTTGGCCGAACCACCAATCAATGCAGGACGGATGAAATGATCGGCGATGAATAACACCGTGCCGCCGAACGCTGCGAGACCAATGGCTGCGGTGACACTACCTTGTGCGAACAGCACCATGGCCGCGCCGCCGAAAATAACCGGTGCGGCGAAGGGAATCATGGCGAGCAAACCGGTCAGCGCGCCTAGCATGGCGGCGTGCGGCAGGCCACAAACGGCGTAGGCGATGCCGAGTAACACGCCTTCGCCCAAGCCTACCAACACTAATCCATTCACTGTCGCTTGCACAGCTGAGACGGTATGTTCACCGTAACGCACACCCGCATCACCTAATGCGCGGTGCGCGAGATGCGATAGTTCTTGTGCTAAACGATGACCGTCGCGGTAAAGAAAAAATAATGTTACCAGCGCAAAACCCAGCATCGCGCTGCGATGAAGTAATTGCACGCCGAATATTTTGCTCCACTCGACTACTTTGCCCGGCTCGATTTGTTCGAGTAATTCTTTCGCGGCGGCGGGGTCGGCGAGATTGGCGCGCCACCACTCAACTGCTTTCGCGCCGACAAACGGAATACGCACGACCCAATCGGGGACAGCCATGCCGTTTTTTTGCACATCAGCTGCGAGACGCAATATGACTTGTCCTTCATGTGCGATTTGCGTGGCGGCGTAAGCCAACGGGACGATGAGTAATGCACTGACAATTAACGTAAACAACGCCGGAGACAAAGCGTGAGAATATTTTGCCGGTAAATAACTAAAGAATTTTTTATATAACGGCCACGTTGCAATCGCAATCACCGCCGCCCATGCGAGCGCGATAAGAAATCCGTGTAGCAACCAGATGCCGAGTAAGAGTAAAGCAGAGCCCGCGACGATGCGTGCGGTGTATTGTGAGGGAGATAATTTTGCGGAAAGCGTGTTTATGTCGTTCATTTTAACCTATTGATTAAATTAAATAATTTAACTAAAAACCTCTGCGCCGTAGCGTGCGCACTGCGCACGAGAACGTTCATTCGAGCGTAATACATAGAGCACGCATGTACATTTGGTCGTGCGCAATGCGCACGCTACGAAAGCAAATTCTTCGCGTTGCTCATGACAGAACGTAGCCTGGATGCAGCGTAGCGGAATCCGGGGATAAATAATTACACGAAACCCGGCTTGCACTACGCTTCAACCAGTGCTGTAGCGTGCGCACTGCGCACGACTACGTTCATTCGAGCATAATAGATTGAGCACGCATGTACATTTGGTCGTGCGCAAAGCGCACGCTACGCTTATGCCTTGGCTTGTTCTTTCTCTTGCAACAAACGCCATTGCACTTTTCCCGTCGCAGTTTTCGGTAACACGTCGGCGAATTCGACGATGCGTGGATATTTGTACGCCGCCATATTTTCTTTGCACCAATCGATGATTTGTTGCTCGTTCACTTTGCCTTTGCTCGCGTCTTTTAATACCACGACGGCTTTGACGGTTTCGCCGCGATGCGCGTCTTGCGCGGCGATGACGCAGGCTTCTTGCACGGCGGGATGGGCGAACATCATCAACTCGACTTCGGCCGGCCACACTTTATAGCCGGAGGCGTTGATCATGCGCTTTAATCTATCGACGATGAAAAAATAGCCTTCGTCATCGACGCGACCTAAATCGCCGGTGCGGAAAAATGCTTTGCCTTTGAATTGCACAAAACTCGACTTGGTAGCCTCAGGATTATTCCAATAGCCTTTGAACACTTGCGGTCCGTGCGAAATAATTTCGCCGACTTCGCCTTGTGGCATTTCTTCTAACGTGTCGGGATTCACCACATACGATTCAGTGTTAATGATGGGGACGCCCAAGCATTGGCGCTTGGGATTATCGGTCGGATTGCTATGCGTCGGCGCGGCGGTTTCAGTAAGGCCGTAGCCCTCGATATATTTCAAGCCGGTCAATTCGAATAGTCTTTTCGCCACCGCTTCGGGCATCGCGGCGCCGCCACCGCCTATCGTGCGCAAACTGGAAAAATCAAAATGATGTACATTGGGGCTGCCGAGCATGTCGATGACCATTGTCGGAATATTCGTCCACGCGGTGACTTTTTCTTTGGCGATGAGTTGCGCCGCCAGCTCGCGATCCCAGCGCGTCATGATAACCATTTTGCTGCCAATAAAAATCGGTGCATTCATCAATACCTGCATGCCGGTGATATGAAAGAAAGGTACGACAGCGAGCGACGAATCTTCCGGCGTACCGCCCGACCATACGCCATATAAAGAAGCTGTCGCCATTAGCGTGCGATGCGTGTGGATACAACCTTTCGGTTTGCCCGTGGTGCCCGATGTGTAAGGCATGGCGCACATATCGTCGGGCTTAGATTGCGCGGGCGCAGGTGTACGCCTGGCCGCAAGAGCGTCGCGCCACATCGCAACGCCGGGGATATTTGGGTTTTGTGTCGGCATGCGGACAAATTCTGGCAAATTCGCATCGCTTGCATCGGCGACATATTCTGCGTAATTGGCGATAATTATTTTATCGATGCCCTGCCCCATCAGCGGGCCGACGCGCGGAAATAATTCTTGACCACATATCGCCACGCGCGCGCCGGAATCGCTGACGTAATGTTTCAGTTCTTCGGTCAGATTCATCGGGTTCACCGGCACAACCACAGCGTCAGCACGCAGAATCGCGTAATACGCAATAACAAACTGCGGGCTGTTTTGCATATCGAGAATAACGCGATCGCCTTTTTTTACGCCGCAATCTTGTTGCAAATATCCAGCGAGTTGTTCCGCTTGGTTTTTAAGTTCGGCATAGGTCATGCTCGCACCGTAATACGAGATGGCGTTTTTGTTCGGATAACGCGCGGCTGAAACTTCGAGATTGTAGTAAAGCGTGGTTTCCGGCAAAGCTAATTGGCGCGGAACGCCTTTAGGCCAGAAATCGAAATGGCGAGCTTGCATGTTTTTCTCCTCGGCTGCGATATAAGTATTATGAATTGAGTATAGCGATGCACTATGTCACGGTCAAAGCTGCTTTGCAGCAAAGCCAATTGCGCGGAATTTGGAAAGCGGCTACAGTCCTGATGCGCATTATTCACTAACTATAAGAGAAATTATGGAACTCAAAAATGCTGTCGTTATCGTGACCGGCTCCTCTAGCGGCGTAGGCGCAGCTTGCGCCATGTTATTGGCAAAAAAAGGCGGTCGCGTCGTGATCAATTACAGCTCTAGCAAAACGGAAGCCGAAGCGGTTGCGGAGCAAGTTATTAAAGCCGGTGGCGACGCTATCGTGGTGCAAGGTAATGTCGCCATCGACGCGGATTGCCGCCGCATGGCGCAGGCTGCGTTACAAAAATGGGGCCGTATCGACGGCCTGATCAACAACGCGGGCAAAACCAAATTTGTCGATCACCATAAACTAGAAGAACTCGACGCGCAGGATTTCATCGACATTTATTCCGTCAACGTGATCGGCGCGTTTCAGATGGTGCGCGCCTGCGCAGAAGCGATGCGCAAACAAGGTCGCGGCGCGGTGGTGAATATGTCATCCATCGCCGGGTTGATGGGCAACGGTTCGTCGGTCGCCTACTCGGCATCAAAAGGCGCGCTCAACACCATGACCAAATCTTTAGCGCGCGCATTGGGGCCGGAGATTCGTGTGAATGCCGTGTGCCCCGGCTTCATCGAAGGCCGTTGGCTGAAAGAAGGATTGGGCGCGGAGCGGTATGAAAAATATCGCCAACAATATATCGACAGCACGCCTCTGCATGCTTCCGCCACGCCGGATGATGTCGCCGGTGTCGCGGTGTGGTTGCTCGAAGGCGCGGGACTTGTCACGGGCGAAACGATTTTGGTCGATAGCGGCATGCACCTCGGCGCGGCTCCACTACAACCAAAAAAATAATAAATTATTTAATTAAATCAATAGGTAATATAAAATGTCCATTGCGTTCAAATCTGCATCAGAACTTGCGCAAATGATACGCGAGAAAAAAATTAGCAGCCGTGAATTGCTCGACGAATATCTCGCGCGGATTGAAAAATATAATCCGGCGTTGAATGCCGTCGTGACATTAGAGGCCGACGGCGCGCGAACTATTGCGAAGGCCGCCGACTTCGTATTACAAAATGGCGGTAACGACGGCGCGTTACATGGCGTGCCGATGACAGTTAAAGATACGTTCGAAATTTCCGGTTTACGCACCACGGCGGGCGCGAAAATATTTTCCAATCACGTTCCCAAAAATACCGCCATCGCCGCGCGACGCTTGATGGATGCGGGCGCGGTGATAATGGGCAAAACCAATGTGCCGGAATTCGCATCCGATTTACAAAGCTACAACGAAATTTTCGGCGTGACGAATAACCCTTGGGATGTGTCTCGCACACCCGGCGGCTCATCTGGCGGCTCGGCGGCGGCAGTGGCAGCAGGATTCACCGCGCTGGAATTTGGCAGCGACATCGGCGGCTCGATTCGCACCCCTGCGCATTTCTGCGGCATCTATGGACACAAACCGACATGGGGTATCGTGCCCTCGCGCGGGCATGTGCCAGGCCCACCCGGCACTTTAGGCGAAGCGGACTTGAGTGTGATGGGGCCGCTCGCTCGTAACGCAGAAGATCTTGCCCTAGCGCTCAACATCACTGCAGGTCCATTAGAAGATAAAGCCATTGCGTGGAAATTACAACTGCCGCCACCACGCCACAAAACATTAAAGCAATTCAAAGTTGCTGCATGGTTGCATGATGATAAGTTTCCGCTTGATGCGCCAGTGCGCGAGCAACTGGAAAAAACCGTTGCTGCGTTACGCGAAGCGGGCGTGCAAGTGGACGAAGCCAAACCAGCCTTCACGCTCGACAAAATCTGTAATGATTTTTTGCGCCTGCTCTGGCCGATTATGGGCGCGGGACTTCCACCGGATAAATTCCAGCAATTGATCGACAATGCCAATGCGCTGAAAGCCGATGACGATAGTTACCCTGCGCGCATGGCGCGCTATATCACCTTGCGCCATCGTGATTGGCTGCGCGCCAACGAAGCGCGCCAACACAACCGTGCGGAGTGGGATTTATTTTTCCGCGAATACGATGTGTTGTTGTGCCCGGTCAATCCCGTCTGCGCATTTCCGCATGACCACAGCGATGATTTGATCAACCGCACCATCACCATTAACGGCGCACCGCGACCTTATTGGGATCAAATGGCGTGGATCAGTTTGGCAACGCTCGCGCACCTACCTGCGACAGTCGCGCCAACTGGCTTGGCGTCGAATGGTTTGCCGGTCGGCATACAAATCATCGGGCCGCATTTAGAAGATCACACGACGATTGAGTTTGCACGACTGATGGGGGAAGTAACTGACGGCTTTGTCCCACCACCGAATTTCAATTAACACCTTGTCATTCTGAGCGAAAGCGAAGAATCTGCTGTTCGTTCAGCCATAACAAAATTTTATTTATATTAACGTCATTCCCGCGCAGGCGGGAATCCAGCAACCAAAAAAGGAACATCATGTTCGATCTAACTGGCAAAGTCGCCCTCATCACCGGCTCCACCCGCGGCATCGGTAAATCCATCGCCGAAGAAATGGCGCGCGCAGGCGCGAAAGTCGTCATCTCCAGCCGCAAAAAAGACGTGTGCGACGAAGTGGCGAAGCAAATCAACGACGAAGGCCACGAAGCGGTTGCCGTACAGTGCAATATTTCCTACAAAGAAGAATTGCAAAAGCTGGTCGATACCACGATGGAAAAATGGGGGCGCATCGACTCGCTGGTGTGCAACGCCGCGATCAATCCCGTCTATGGCCCGATGTCGCAAGTCAGCGACGAAGCCTTCGACAAAGTCATGGGCACCAATTTGCGCAGCAACTTCTGGCTGATTAACATGGTCGCGCCGCAAATGGCCGCGCGCAAAGACGGCAGCATCATCATCGTCTCCAGCATCGCCGCGCTGCACGGCAACGCGGTCATCGGCGTGTATGGCATTTCCAAAGCCGCCGACGCCGGACTCGCGCGCAACCTCGCCGTCGAATGGGGCCCGCAAAATATCCGCGTCAACTGCATCGCCCCCGGACTCATCAAAACCGATTTCGCCCGCGCCTTGTGGGAAGACGAAAAAATGCGCAAAGCCACTGAAATGAAAACGCCGTTACGCAGAATCGGCGAACCAGAAGACATCGGCGGCATCGCAGTATTCCTCGCCAGTAAAGCTGGTGCATATATTACGGGGCAAATGATCGTCGCTGATGGCGGTGTGACGATTGCATAAAAATGCACTGTCATTCTGAACGAAGTGAAGAATCTGTTGTTGCATTTAATTTCAAACACGAAAAGTAGATTCTTCACTATCGTTCAGAATGATAAAATTTTATAACTATATGATTAAATTAAACTTTTATGCCACGCGCTGATTTCCATTTCTTCACACCTTTACGCATTCGCTGGGCCGAAGTCGATAAACAAGGCATCGTGTTTAACGGTCATTACCTCGCCTACTTCGACATCGGCGTCACCGAGTATTGGCGCGCGTTGGGCTTTCCGTATCCCGAAGGGCTCACTTCGCAAGGCAGCGATTTGTATGTGAAAAAAGCCTCGGTGGAATATCACGCGTCGGCGGAATTTGACGATGTGGTCGATATCGCTGTGCGTGTTGCGCGCATCGGTAATTCGAGTATGCAATTTTTGCTGGAGATTTATCGAGGTGACACTTTGCTGGTGAACGGTGAGTTGGTTTATGTGAATGCTGATCCGGCGACGCGCAAGGCGGTGAGCGTGCCGAAAGTTTTGCGGGATGCGATTGAGAAGTTTGAAGGTTAGAGCTTAAATCAAACACCACAGCAGCGAAGGCTCTGTTTTTCGGCTTTGATTTAAAGCGCGTAAAAGCAGATCCTTCGCTATCGCTCAG
>JBEEJL010000356.1:0-3680 GCA_041169175.1 Pseudomonadota bacterium
CATTTTTGTACAAGTCTTTGAAGTCGGAATTAGCGCCGTTGGAAGACCGTTCGTTCTTCATCGGCCTGCTGTTGGCGCCGGATGGCTCGACCATGAATTACACCGATGAATACGCGCGAAAAATTGAAAAAATGTATAGCGAAATTCCCGAAGTGAAAAATTTTGTCATGTTTGTCGCACCAGGCTTGGATAAACCGAATCCGGTCAATGTGGCGTTTTCATTTGTCAGTTTGCAGCCTTGGAGCCAACGTACGCGCTCGCAAATGGACATCACCAAAGAGCTCGGTCCGAAAATGTTTGGCGGATTGCCCGGCGTGCTCGCGTTTCCGATCAACCCGCCGTCGCTCGGACAGAATTTCCGCAACCCGCCGGTGCAATTCGTCATCATGGGCAATTCTTACGAACAATTAAATACTAATGTCGATAAATTTATGGCGGAGGCGCGCAAGTTCCCCGGTTTGCAGAATCTCGATTCCGATTTGAAATTGAATAAGCCGCAACTGGCGATTGATGTCGATAGGGAAAAAATCGCCAACGTCGGCGCGGAAGTCGATGTGATCGGGCGCACCTTGGAAACCATGCTTGGCGGGCGCAACGTTACGCGCTTCAAGCGCGAAGGCAAACAATACGATGTGATCGTGCAGGTCGAAGATAAAAACCGTACCAAGCCGACCGATCTCACGTCGATGTATGTGCGTAGTAAGGATGGGCGCTTGGTGCAATTATCCAATCTGGTGCAATTGCGCGAAACCGTTGCGCCGAAAGAATTGAATCACTTCAACCGACAACGCGCGGCGATTATTTCCGCCAACGTTGCGCCGGGTTCCACGCTGGGTGAGGTGCTCGACTTTATGGAAAAAACGGCAAAACAAACTATGGGCGATAGCGTTCAGACTTCACTCGATGGCGTATCGCGCGAATTCAAAGAATCCGGTCAGACGCTGTATTTAACTTTCGCCTTGGCGCTGGTATTTATTTACTTAGTCTTGGCAGCACAGTTTGAAAGTTTTATTTCACCCTTCATCATTATGCTCACTGTGCCGCTGGCGATGACCGGCGCGCTGCTAGCGTTGAATCTCACTGGCGGCACGCTGAATACTTATAGTCAAATCGGCTTGATTATGTTGGTCGGCCTGATTACCAAGCACGGTATTTTGATTGTCGAATTCGCCAATCAATTACGCGAGCAGGGCAAAGAGAAATTTGAAGCCGTTATCGAAGCGGCGACTTTGCGTCTGCGTCCAATCCTGATGACCACCGCGGCAATGGTGCTGGGTGCGGTGCCACTGGCGATTGCCACCGGCGCTGGCGCGGAAAGCCGCCGACCGATTGGCTGGGTGATTGTTGGCGGCTTGATGCTCGGCACGGTATTTACCTTGTTTGTGATTCCGGCGGCTTATACTTTGCTCGCGGGCAAACGTGCGGTGCATGAAGACGAGCGTGATGCCTTGCCCCAATTGGAACCGCTAGCTAAATAATCGATTCGATTCAAGCGTGAATGACGCTCTTGAATTTTGCTTATTTATCCCTATCTATACTCAATATTTTCTACGAGTCCTACCATGATTACTCTACGCAAAAGTGCTGATCGAGGCCATGCCAACCACGGCTGGCTGGATTCACATCACACCTTTTCCTTTGCCGATTATTACGACGCCAAAGAAATGGGCTTCGGTTCCTTGCGCGTAATTAATGAAGACAGGGTCGCGCCGGGCATGGGCTTCGGCACGCACGGCCATCGCGATATGGAAATCATCACCTACGTTCTTGAAGGCGCGTTGCAACACAAAGACAGTATGGGAAACGGCTCGGTGATCAAGCCTGGTGATGTGCAGCGCATGAGTGCGGGCACCGGCGTGACGCACAGCGAATTCAATGCCTCGCAAACCGAGGCCGTGCATTTTTTGCAAATTTGGATGCAGCCGAAATTCACCGGCATCCAACCCGGCTATGAAGAGAAAATTTTTAGCGACGACGAAAAGCGCGGCAAGCTGCGTTTGATCGCGTCTTTTGATGCGCGCGAGGGCTCAGCGAAAATCCATCAAGACGCTTCAATCTATGCATCAATTATTGAATTAAATCAAATACTTACATATAGCCTTGCTGAGGGGCGCTCGGCCTATGTGCATGTCGCACGCGGCAGCGTGGACGTGAATGGGCAAACTTTGCAACAAGGCGATGGCGCAAAAATTTCACATGAAAGTTCACTCAGCTTTATTACAAAAAATGCAGCAGAATTTTTATTGTTTGATATGGCTTAAAAATATTTATTGCTCGATTTTTTATCATCGCGTTTACAATGGCGCAGGAAAGTAAAAGGAAATGCGATGAATTATTTATATTTGTTACTCACCGTTTTGGTTGGCATCGCTTTGCCGTTTCAAGTGGCGATGAACGGGCAAGTGCGCGACGCCCTCGGGCATCCGCTATGGGGCGCTGTTGCTAATTTTGTTGTCGGCTTGTTGTTGCTATTGGTGTTGGCGACAGCGCTTCGCGTGCCGTTGCCGAGCAACATGATGCTGACTAAGCCGCCATTGTGGGCGTGGTGTGGCGGTCTTATCGGCGTGATGTTTGTCATGTCGGCAATTTTGGCGGGCCCGAAAATTGGTTCAGCGATTTTTTTTGCGCTGATCATCGCCGGGCAATTATTTGCTTCTCTGGCGCTGGACCATTTTGGCGTATTGGGCTTTCCGCACAATCCATTAAATTTTTGGCGTATCATCGGCGCGCTGATGCTCATCGGCGGCGCTGTTCTGGTTGTGAATAACTAAGAAAGTCAGTATGAAACCGAATAAATCTATTCAAACCCTGCAACCGATCCATGATTTGCTTGCTAACCGCTGGAGCCCACGCGCGTTCGACGCGACTAAAAAAATCAGCCGCGAACAAATTGTTTCCATGATTGAAGCCGCGCGTTGGGCACCGTCCTGTTTCGGCGATGAGCCGTGGCGCTATATAGTTTGGGACAAACATACCGATGCGGCTGCCTGGCAAAAAGCCTTCGACTGTCTCGGCCCGTCGAATCAGGTATGGGTAAAAAATTCGTCGGTGTTATTTGCCTCGATTGCCAATACTATTTTTGATCACAAGCCTGACGCCGCCAATCGCTTCGCCCAGCACGATACCGGTGCAGCGAGCATGGCGCTGGTATTGCAGGCCGAAGCCTTAGGCTTGGTCACGCATCAAATGGGCGGCTTCGACGCGGCGAAATTGCGCGTAGCATTTTCAATTCCGGAACCATTCACACCGATGGCGATGATTGCCGTCGGCTATCAGGCCGATGCGGATATTCTCGAAGGTGATTACCAAACGCGCGAGCTTGCGCCGCGCGCACGTAAGCCGATTGAATCACGGTTTTTTGAAAATGGCTGGGCGACGCCAATCAAAACAAACCTATAATTTTTTTATTAAATAAGGACGCGAGATGGCGACTATTGAATTAACCAAAGACAATTTTGACGACATCGTCAGTAATAACGACACGGTAATTGTCGATTTCTGGGCGCCGTGGTGCGGGCCGTGCGTCGGCTTCGCGCCGATTTTTGAACAAAGCTCGGACAAGCATCCGAACGTGGTATTTGCCAAAGTGAACACGGACGCTGAGCAGGAGCTCGCTGGACATTTCCAGATCCGTTCGATTCCGACTTTGATGGTGTTCCGCGAAAAAATTATTTTGTTCG
>JBEEJL010000357.1:0-5296 GCA_041169175.1 Pseudomonadota bacterium
GACGTTAGCACGGCGACGGTTGGCGTAATGCCTGAACATGTTGCCGCCGGCCCGACCGCTGGACAATTCGCATCGCCACCACCCGTTGCAGTTACGCTATTTGTGCCGCCCGATACGCCGACGGCGGCTACTGCAACAGCAATAGGCACCGTCAGCGTCACACTAGCGCCAGAAGCAATAGCGGCGGCAATCGAGCATCCGGTTACACCGCTGGCCGGGCATCCACTTAAAGTTCCGCCCACTGCCGTGACTACACCATTCGTTGTAATACCCGCAGGTAAAACGTCGGTTAATGTAATCGGGGCCGTTGTCGCTACGCCGCCGTTATTTTTAATGGTGATGGAATAACTTTGTCCGGCCGCGCCCACAATAAACGGATTCACGCTGGCAGATTTCGTGACGGCAAGTGATGGCGGCGCGAGTACGGTTACTGTGGTGTTGACGGTCAGACTGGTATTGTTGGTTGTGATCGGATCAGTCACGCCAGTTGGCGTTGCTACCGTTGCCGAATTGGATAAATTTGTCGTGCCGGTAATCGTGCCGGGTATGGTGATAGTGATCGAACCGCCGACTGGCAAGGCGGGAATCGCCACGCCGGTCGCGAGATTGACCGTGGTAATCGACGCAGGGCAAGTGGCGCTGCCTAGCGGCGCGCAAGTAATAGTGCCCGCTGTGAATCCTGCTGGCAGCACATCTTTCACGATTGCGCCGTTTGCCGGATTAGGCCCGAGCGTATTATTAATGGAAAGAGTGTAAGTTAATGCGTCCCCCGAATTAGCGCTGGCTTTATCCACGCTCTTGGAAATTACCAAATCCGCAAGCGGACTACAAGGGCTAACTGCCGTGGCTTTATTGCGCGCAACGACTGTTGCGGTAACCACAAAATCGGTGCTGTTGTTATCGGTTTCAATACAGCCGTTGGTTTTACGAATATCGGATTGCGTGTTGGACGGCGCGGGCGCGACTGCCGTTTCGAAACCAGTAGCCGTTGCCCCATAGCCGACCAAATCAATCACCTGCGGCAAAGCTAGCGGGTTAGCCACCGTCAGTGCGGTAGTCGTATTTACCAATGCAACTTTGCCTGCCGTCGCGCCGATATTGGTAATAGCGGGATCTGTAGCGTCCGGCGTTGGCAACAGTGCGCCCACCGTGCCGCCATTAGTCCCCATTTGTATTAAATAATATTGGCCGGGATTCAGTGTTCCAGACAAAGGAACCACTACCCATGCAGCTGACGCGGCGGGCGCATATTGTATCGACCAACCTGTGAGGCTGGCGGGCGTAGTGCCGCGATTGAATAGTTCAAAAAAATCGTTGCGGAGCGGTGCTCCCGCATTGGCACCTCCGCCAAACACTTGGCTGATGACCACGCCATTGGACAAGGCGAAGGCGGCATTCGGAAGGAGAGCGGCGAACACAATACAAGATAGTAGGATTGTGTTGATACATTGCTGTTTTATGCACTGAACTATTGAAAGCGATTTCATCAGATCCCAAATCTCAGGCAGCAAAAACAAAATTATAATGACCTTACAGCAATCAGCGATATAGCAACAGCACTATTTCCGTTGCAAGGTGGTCGCCAGAGCGACATGGTCGGATAAGCGTGACCAATTGCGCCCTTTCAGGCTATGAGCGGATTTCACCACAAAACCGCGCACGTATATTCTGTCGAGGCTGAATATTGGTAAACCTGCGGGATAACTTAAAGCGGGATGACCATTGGCGGTTTCGAACGCTTCACGCACATCGAGTGTGTTTTTCAAAATTTGGCTGGCTTTGAGTCGCCAATCATTAAAGTCACCCGCAATCACCAGCGGTGCGCTGTGCGGCACGAGACGCTCGATGCGTTCGCATAATAATTCGAGTTGTTCGCGTCGTCCGCGCGCGCCGAGGCCGAGGTGAACGCAGACGCAATGCAATGGCCCATCCCAGCCGGGAACGGCAAGTTCGCAGTGTAATAATCCGCGGCTTTCAAATCGATGCGCCGAGACGTCTTCATTTTCCCATTTAGTAATCGGATATTGGCTAAGAATGGCGTTGCCGTGATGACCTTCGTCATACACCGCATTTTTGCCATAAGCGAAGTCGGTCCATAAATCGCTAGCGAGGAATTCGTGTTGCGGTTCGCGCGGCCAGTTGTGATGACGCACGGCGCGGCGGTCGTGGCTGCCCTGCACTTCTTGCAAAAAGACAATGTGCGCGCCGAGACTGCCGAGTTTATCGCGCAAATCATGCACCGTCATGCGGCGGTTAAAGCGCGAGAAGCCTTTGTGGATGTTGAAGGTAGCGATGTGGAGAAGTTCGGACATAGTGGCGATGGAATAATTATTTTATCGAGTTGTCATTTTGGGCCATATGCTCATGGTTGGCTGTGTGGTGTTTCACTACAATTTCATCATAGTTTATCTACTCATCTGCGTGCGCGCGCAATTCGTACGCTATATTATCTAACTTATTGATTAATATTAGTTTTTTTAACTCTGTATTGATCTGACTACGCTTCGCCAACTCCGCCACAAACGCATCAAACTGTCGTCGCACTTGTCGCTTCAAAATCGTTGAGCCGATCAACGGCGGCACCCAAAAATCTGGTTCCATGTCGGCGAAATAATCTAACTTCGTATTGTCGCCTTCCGGTGTAATTTTGGTGGAGGTGCGCATGGATTTGAAATTGCCGCTGACCAAAATAGATTTTATCTCCGTTAATGGCGTGAGCTCGACATCGCGCACGACTTCAAATTTGAATTTGAACGGGCCGATGCCGCTTTTGCCTTTTTGCTCGACGCGTAGTTTAGTTTCTTCTTTGCTTACAATACGACTACTGGTCATGTCGGGTACGTAGCCGTGCATGTGTTCGTAATCGGTCAGCACTTCAAAAATTAATTTCGGCGGGTAGGGCAAAATCAAATGGCCATCGATTTTAATCAGATCGCCATCGCGCTCAAAATTGATTAGCATGTCGGTCGCTTGCGCTGGAAGCGCGAACCACAGCATCAGCAATAAGAATATTTTCAATTTCAAAGCTTAACTCTCGCTGCGGTGCGCGTGGGAAGTTCCACTATAGCTTCGCGATTACTTTGCGAAAAAACTTTTTCGGCAGCTTGTTGGTACGGCAGCCAGATAAAAGATAAATGCTCGCGCGGCGCGATTTTTACCGACTGCGCGGTCGGCAACTGCAAACCGAAAACGTGCTCGGTGTTATGCAAGACTCCCGGCGCGTAACGATGCTGCCAGATCGGATAAATATCGTAAACGGTTTGTTTGTGCCAATCGGTGAGGGTGAATTGATTGGCATCGAGACCGGTTTCTTCCCGCACTTCGCGAATGGCGGTGTCGCGCAGCGATTCCTGTTCGCTGTCTTTGCTGCCGGTGACGGATTGCCAGAAACCTGGATGGTCGGCACGTTCGAGTAACAACACCTGCAGTTCAGGTGTATGAATGACGATAAGCGTGGAGATGGGGATTTTGTGGGTTTGGGTCACGGGTTTGTGCGCTCTGGCAGATTCCGCTGCGTGTGAATAATAAATTTACGCGTGCGCACGGCGCACCCTACAAGCTATTGTCATCCTGAGTGAAGCGAAGGATCTGCCGTTCGATGATTCAATCAACACAATACAACAGCAGATTCTTCCCCTTCGCCAAGCTCAGCGTCAGAATGACAATTACGCTTTCGCCACTTCCACATTACGCAAACGGATATGCAATTCGCGTAATTGTTTTTCATCGACTTCGCTTGGCGCTGCGGTCAGCAAACATTGCGCGCGCTGGGTTTTCGGGAACGCTATCACGTCGCGGATCGAGTCGGCGCCAGTCATCATAGTGACGATGCGATCCAAGCCGAATGCCAAGCCGCCGTGCGGTGGCGCGCCGTATTGCAGGGCATCCAGCAAAAAGCCGAATTTGAGTTTGGCTTCTTCTTCGCCGATGTTGAGCGCACGGAACACTTTCGATTGCACGTCTTCTTTGTGAATCCGCACCGAGCCACCGCCGAGCTCCCAGCCGTTCAATACGCAGTCATAGGCTTTGGCAATTGCCTTGCCCGGATCGCTGCTGAGATATTCTTCGTGGCCGTCTTTCGGCGCGGTGAACGGGTGATGGCAGGCGTTCCAGCGTTTGCCTTCGTCGTCGTATTCGAACATGGGGAAATCGACGACCCACAATGGCTTCCAGTCTTTGCTCGCCAGTCCGCGCTCGTGGCCGACTTTGACGCGCAACGCGCCGAGTGCGTCGTTGACGACTTTGGCTTTGTCCGCGCCAAAGAAAATCAAATCGCCATTCTGTACGCCGGTGCGCGTCAGAATTTCCTGCAGCACATTCGGCGGCAAAAATTTCACTATCGGTGATTGCAAACCTTCTTCGTTGATTTTTGCGATGTCGTTGACTTTGATATACGCCAAACCTTTGGCGCCGTAAATCGCGACGAAAGTGGTGTAGTCGTCGATCTCTTTGCGCGACAAGGTGGCGCCGCCAGGAATCCTTAGCGCAGCAACACGACCGCCGACGCTATCCGCTGCGCCACGGAAGACTTTGAACTCGACCGTCTTCATCAAGTCGGTCAGCTCGGTGAATTGCAGCGCCACGCGCATATCGGGTTTGTCCGAGCCGTAGAGTTGCATCGCTTCGGCGTAGCTCATGCGCGGGAACGGGTTCGGCAGCGCGGTGTTCAATACATTTTTGAACAGCGTGCGAATCAGGTCTTCCATCATCGCGGTGATTTCATCTTCGGTCAGAAACGAAGTCTCGACGTCGATCTGGGTGAATTCCGGCTGTCGGTCGGCACGTAAATCTTCGTCGCGGAAACATTTGGTGATTTGATAATAACGATCAAAGCCCGCAACCATGAGTAATTGTTTGAACAACTGCGGCGATTGCGGCAAGGCGAAAAATTGTCCCGCATTGACGCGGCTCGGCACTAAATAATCGCGCGCGCCTTCGGGCGTCGATTTAGTCAGCATCGGTGTTTCGATGTCGATGAAACCTTTGGCGTCGAGATACTTGCGCGTCTCCATCGCGACTTTGTAACGCAGCTTCAAATTATTTTGCATCAATGGACGACGCAAATCGATCACGCGATGCGTGAGACGCGTGGTCTCGGACAAATTTTCGTCATCGAGCTGGAACGGCGGCGTGAGTGACGCGTTGAGAATTTCGATTTCTTTGGCGACGACTTCGATTTCGCCGCTGATCAAATTTTTGTTCCCTGCACCTTCAGGACGCGGGCGAACTTTGCCGATAATTTTCAATACGAATTCATTGCGCACTTGTTCACCGACGGCAAACATAGATTCGTTAT
>JBEEJL010000358.1:0-3955 GCA_041169175.1 Pseudomonadota bacterium
CACCAATTTGGACAAGGTTCTCATTTTGCTAACCTTTTTCTGCCAGATGGGGTGGCAAGATAGTCGCATGAACATGAAACGCCGCCTCCGCGCGATTTTTCGCTTCCGGGACCCTCGCCGCAAAGTGCTGCTGTGGGCCGTGCTTCTTAGCGTCTTTTGCGGCGCGCTCGAGCTCAGCGACCCGCTCGATCTTGCTCTGCAGGCCATTCGCAACAGGATTCGCAGTCAGCCGGTCAGCGGGCAAACGATTGTCGTCGACATCGATGAACGCAGCGCGGCCGCCTACGGTGGTTATTCGGTCAATAACGACATCAACGCAGAAGCGATCAAGCGACTCAATGCGCTCGGTGCGGCGCATATTTATTTTGCGCAGCCTATCAATACGAGCCAATCGCCAGAAGCAGATCAAAAGCTGGTCGCCGCGCTCAAAACAACCGCAGTACCGGTTTCGCTCCCCGTAAAGTTTCGCGTGGAAAATAGAACCGGAAAAAGAATTCTAACACGCTCAGCCGCCATTTTTCGAGCTCACGCGGGCGAAGTTGTAATTACGACTTGGCTTCACCCGTTAGGTTATTCACCAAAAATTCCCTATTCCGTAGAAATTGAAAATCAAAAGATACCTTCGATGGCTGCGTCAATCGCTGCGGCAAATCTACGAAGCAACGAAAGTTTTGATGTTGACTATAGTTACGACCCGGCTTCGATTCGCGTTTTGAGCCTGACAGACCTTATCTCCAACAAGATCAATAAAAAATCCCTATTGGGGAAAAACATTGTCATTGGGTCGCTTGAAAACGGCAGTCAAACTTCTCGATTATATGTCGGATACGGTAGAGATTCTTCTTTGTTTTTGCCAATAATCGGAGCTGAGGGTTTAAAATACAGGGCACCAATGCACGCCGGATGGATTTTGAGCCTCATTTTCAGCATTTGCATCGCGATAGCCTTTTTGTTTGACCGCAAGCGCAACCGTTTCATGCTAAGTGTGTCTATTGCATTCTTCCCCATCTCTTTCGGGGTTGCGCTTTTGCTCGAGTCCAACGGCATTTTTGTGCAACTCGCGCCAAGCTATTTAATGCTTCTTTTCGTCATAATAAGCAGTTTCGGGCTCAAATTTGGTAAAAAGAATAGCGCCACCCACCCAGTGTCAGGCCTGCCCAATCTCATTGGTCTCAGAGAAGTTGGCAGCGGGAACGAAGCGATGCTGGCCTTGGCCTTCGTGCGCAATATGCCGCAAATTCAAGCCACACTCTCGCCCGAAGATGAGAAGTCTCTCTACCAGCAGATTGCCCGGCGTTTGAGCATTGGGGCTTTCGGGTCAGCACTCTACCAAGGCGATGACAGCTGCTTTGGCTGGGTTATCGAGGATGGTCTCGACCTTAATGTGGGCGAGCAATTTGAAGCGCTATATGCCCTCTTCCACAGCCCTGTCATGGTCGGCACGCGCCGCTTGGATCTTGATGTTTGCTTCGGCCTGGATGCCGATACAAGTCGGGCGCTTTCGAATCGGTTCGCCAGCGCGCGGATTGCAGCGGAGCAAGCCGGGAACTTGGGCCGGAAATGGCAGCTCTATGATTCGACGATCCTCGAACAATCAGAATGGCAGTTTTCGCTCCTCGGCCAGCTTGATGAAGCACTCAGCAACGGCCAGATGTGGGTTGCTTATCAACCCCAGCTCGATCTTCGCACCAACGAAATTGTCGCTGTTGAGGCGCTCGTCCGCTGGACCCACCCCGAGCGCGGCGACATTCGCCCTGATGAATTTGTGCTTGTTGCAGAAAAACACAACCGAATCGCGAGCTTGACCAATTTTGTCCTCGCGACGGCGATCGAAGCCGGCACAAAGCTGCGTGCGGCTGGCCTTGATATCCGCATTGGCGTCAATCTTTCAGGCCGCATGCTGGACAATGGGCTTGTTCTCGAAACGGTTTCAAACCTGCTCGCTCAGCATAATCTACCCGCGCAGAATCTCGTGTTAGAGCTCACAGAATCGGCCGCGGTCCGCGATAATCGCGCGGCTATGGCGCTGCTCAATAATTTGGTCGACTTGGGCGTCGGCATTTCGATCGATGATTATGGCACAGGCTATTCGACGCTTGGCTATTTGCAGGACGTGCCCTCACAAGAGATCAAGATTGATCGGCGCTTTGTTGATGCCATTACGGGCCATGGTAGCGATGGGCTGCTCGTCCATTCGACCATCGCCCTTGCGCATTCACTGGGCCGCGCCGTCGTTGCTGAAGGTGTTGAAACCGAAGCGACGCTCCAACAGTTGCGCATGATGGGTTGCGATATGGCGCAGGGCTATTTGATTGCCGCGCCAATGCCTTATCAAGACCTTGTCGCTTTTCTCAAGCGCAAGCCCAAGCGCGCCGCAGCCTAGGGCTCCGCGCCGATTACCGGCGTTCGCCGCAGCGACGAGTCAGTTCAAGATCCCAAGGGAATGGGTTAACGCATAGGCGGCCATTTTATCGTTAACATATTGATAACCATCATTAGTTTGGATAGCCTTTCTCCTGCACGGGCGAGTTTTGCCTGCGCCTTTCGAAGGGGAAAGATTATGTGGAGCTGGTGGGGTGGTTGGGACTGATTTATCAGTTCGATAACCAACTTGAGCATAGCGGCGCGCGTTCGTGCGTCGGATGCTTAAAAAAACAGCATAAATTAGCCATTTTTTAGGCATCTTGCTGAGAAAATGCGGGCAATTCTGGGGTCATGAAGACCTAGTTCTGAGGGACCAAGAGGCGCACCGAGGCTAAGTTGTTAAAGAAAGCACCGTCTTCGGGCGGTGCTTTTTTTTGCCGAATCGGATGCAATCGATTCGCATTGATTCGGACCGATTCGCCGCTCACTATGAAAATTGGGCATCAAAAAAGAATGTGGCGACCGCTTTTTTTGCATTTTTTTTGCCCGCAAATCACTTTTTTTCGGGCCCAATTGACAAGTTATAAGCAGACAAAAGGCCGAAGGGCCGGTAGCAAGCGCGGACCGTAAGGCCGCGATCAGAGAACGGGCACGGTGTCGTCTATGAGGCGCTGTCCATCAAAATAAGCATTGATGCAGTCCTCGGTGATGGCATCAAGGCCATCGCCCTTGTTGCGCTTCGTAAACTCGGCTTGGGCAGGCTTGGTCGCCGCTGCGAGGGCGTCCCCCGTGAAACGCGCAACGAGGCGACCCGCAAAATAGTCACTATGGCCCTCAAAATGGGAAGCGGCCTCTGCGTCTTTGGGTGAGAGCTTGTCTTTAAACTGCGTGTAGAGCGTCGCGAGATCGCGGAAGACAAAGTAACATAGCGCATCGCGGTCTACGCCGTTTATCGTCGGAGCCGCTGAGACTGGCTGCGCCATGAACATCGCGCCGGCCGCAACCCAGAAAAATACTCGCATCGTCTGCCCCCGCTTAACCGCGATCAGTTCGGTCCGTCGCCAGCCTGGCCCGCGCCTCCGCCCGCGCCGACGGCACCGATATTGCCAAATAGATCTTCAAAAAAGCTGCGGTTGCGCCCCAGCGTGGGTGTCTTGTCGCCGTCGGGGTTGATCTTGGCAATTTTCTCCATGCCCGATTTCTCGACTGCCACGACATTGCCTGCCGCATCGAAGCGCACGCGCAAAACCAGTTGGGCCGAGGCCGAGGGCGAGGCAAAGGCAAGCTGCCGTGTCTCGCGCGCGACATAGTACCAATCCTGCGCGCCAAATTGGCTGATGAAACTTGGGCGGCCGAGCGTTTTCTCAACCGAGTCGCGATTGTCGACGCCGGGTTGGATCGAATCAACCAGCGTTGTGTCGGCAATATAGCCTTGATGCCCGCGAATCCGCGAGCAGGCCGTAGTGCTTAAGGCAACAGCGGCTAGCGCTAAAAATCCCGCAAAGTTCCGTGCCGTGGTAGCCAAGACGTCTTCTCCTGAAACAATCGTCGTGTCGCGGCGCAACGCAGCTCAAGACAAGCTTCCCATTAT
>JBEEJL010000359.1:0-3362 GCA_041169175.1 Pseudomonadota bacterium
CAACGTCATCGCCGTATTGCGTTTTGATCTCTGCGCTGTCGATTTTTGCTACAGCCTGCAATAACACCGCACAGACGGCCGCAGCGTCCATACCGTAGTCGAGCAATATATTGGCTGCGCCGAGTGCGCCGGATTTTATGGCCTGATCTGTCGTGCTATCGTCGTAAAGATGACGCGCAGCCTCAGCGACTTTAATCAACTCTGCGCTGTCGCAACGGGCGAGAAAAGGCGCAAGCTCGGGAACGGTTTGCTGCGCGTTATGGGAAGCTATCATGATAATTTTACAATGTGGATGGGACTATTATAACCGCCGCTTAAGACTTACTCGCGCCAATAACGCCGCTCGTGTTGTCGCCAAGAGGTGATTTTCATTTTTTTACTCCCGTCAAACTTCACCAACACTGCGCCGTGTTCGTCGCTGCGATAAATATCGGTTTGCAAATCGACGTAGCGTTGCACCACTTCTTCCTTCGGATGACCGAAACGATTGCGATAGCCGACGGTGAAAATCACCTGCTCTGCGCCGACCGCTTCAATAAATTCCTGCGTCGATGAAGTCTTGCTGCCGTGATGCGGCGCGATCAACACGTCAGCTTTGAGCTCGGTTTCGCGTTCCAACAATTCTGCTTCGGCGAGTTGTTCAATGTCTGCGGTTAATAATGCACTGCCGTGCACGGAAGTTAACTTCAACACACAACCGTTGTTATTTATTTTGCGGCTGTCATCGTCGAGATTGTCGGCAGTAGGATGCAAAATTTCAAATGTCACACCGTCCCAATCCCATTTTTGCCCTGTTTCACATCTCTTTGATTTAATTAAGTTTTTATGTATATCTGAATCTGGTGCTAAGGACGATAAAAGCCAACCGGTCGGCACCGTTTTCAATACCGAAATCGCCCCGCCGCTGTGATCGGAATCGGCGTGGGTGACAATCAACCCATCGAGTTGATGAATACCCGCCGCGCGTAAATACGGCACGACGATGCGATTACCCGCGTCCGACTCTTCCGAGTACGCCGGGCCGGTGTCGTAGAGCAAAGCATGATTTTGCGTTTGCGCGAGAACGGAAAGACCTTGACCGACATCAATCACCGTTAACCATAATTGTCCCGGCGCTGGTTTGTTCGGCAGCAATAAAAACATCGGCAGCGCCCACACCACGCCGAGCCAGCGCGCAGGCACGCCGCGCGGCGCGAGCAGCCACAACATGCCGAGCACGCCGAGCAACATAGTCCACGCCGGTGGCGCGTGGCTTTGCCAGGCTGCGCCGGGCATTTGCGCCGTCCATTGCAAGAACACCATGCACCATTCCATCACCTTATGCGCAAGCAACAGACAAAAATCGAACGGCGGCAGCGCGCCGAGCAAGGTGAGCGGTGTAACAATAAAGCTGACGACAGGAATCGCAATCGCGTTAGCAAGCGGCGACACTAACGATACTTGCTGGAACAACACTAACAACAGCGGCGCCATGATTAAAGTAATCGCCGCCTGCGTAGAACCCATCAAGCGTAGCCAATGAATTTTCCCCGCGCGCCCCGCACTCACATACATCAACGCCCCCACCGCGCCGAAGGATAACCAGAAGCCCGGCGACAACACTGCCCACGGATCAGTGAGCGTGACAATAAATAATGCCGCGCATAACACGCGCGACGGCGATGACATGCGCCCGGTCCACAAAAATGCCGCAACCGTGGCGAGCATGTAAAAAGTGCGTTGAGTCGGCACGGAGAAACCGGCGATGAGCGCATAGGCCAGCGCCGAAAACATACCTGCAATAACCGCGATTTTTTGCGCGGGTATGCGCAGCGTGAGCGCCGGTTGGCTGCGCCAGAACCACAGCGCCAAACCATAAAACAAGCTCGCCACCATCGTAATATGCAAACCGGAAATCGAAATCAAATGACCCACCCCAGTGCGCCAAAATAATTGCCATTGATTTTGGCTAATGCCGGATTGATCGCCGACGGCGAGTGCCGTCAGCACCGGCGCGAGTGGTTTGTCTTTTAATACGCGGTTGAAATTCGCGCGAATGGTTTCGCGCAGACGATCTATGCTGTAACCGATGCCGCTCGCATTCGCGTCCAGCTTCAACATATTTTCTTTGCTTCGCACATAACCTACCGCACGCACATTCCGTTCGAGCAGCCAGGCTTCCACATCAAAGCCATCGGGGTTCGAAGCGCCGTGCGGCTTACGCAAGCGCACGGTCCATTGCCAGCGTTCGCCTGCGTGAATTTCCGGCATGGACGAAACGGCTTCGTCGCTAGTTCGGTTATCGCGATAGACATTCAGCGAAATATGTTTAGGCGCTAACGCTTCAGCGGTCAGCGTTTTTTCTACGTCGAATTCAAAGCGCAAGCCACGCTCGGTTTTTTGCGGTAGCGACGCGACCACGCCGGCGATGACAATGTCCTTACCCTCCAATTGCATCGGCAAGCGTTGCGCCATGCGAACCTCCGCGCGCCATGCAGCCCAGTGATAACCGCAGCCAATGGCTATAACGAATAAGAATGCCAAGCCAAGATTAGCCGAATACTTAGGTGCAAATTTTTGTCCGGCTAACATGACCAGCGCAATCACTGGCACCAGCCAGGCATAGCGCGCATCCGGCAATTGCGCTTGCTGCTGCAAGAACCATGCGCCGAAAACAAATCCGAGAATGAAAAGTCGCATGGCTGGAAGATAGAATGTGATTGCGGTAGAGTGTGTACTATATTTTTGTCCCTTTCATTGTATTTCAAAATAGTTGATTAGAGTCTATGACACCCGATTACTGGCGCAAAGCCACCAAAGCACTGTCGGCCAATGACGCCGTGATGAAAAAACTGGTCAAGGATTTTCCACAAGCCAGCATGACTAGTCGCGGCGATCCGTTCAGCACCCTCGCCCGCTCCATCGTCGGCCAGCAGATTTCCGTCAAAGCCGCAGAGAGCGTGTGGCATCGCGTGGTCACAGAAGTCGGCGACATCACACCGAAAAAAATGCTCAAGAAAACCGAGCCGAAGTTGCGCGCCTGCGGCCTATCAGGTCGCAAAGTCACTTACTTGCACGACCTCGCGCGGCACTTTCACGAAGGCCTGCTGGACCCGGACAAATGGAATCACGAAGACGACGAAATCGTCATCACCGAACTCACGCAAGTCAAAGGCATCGGCCGCTGGAGCGCGGAAATGTTTTTAATGTTTCATTTATTACGCCCAAACGTGTTGCCGCTGGGCGACATCGGCCTACAACGCGCAATGGAAAAACATTACAACAAAGGCAAGCCGCTAACGAAAATAAAAATGACAAAAATAGCCGAAGCATGGCAACCTTGGCGTAGTGTTTCTACTTGGTATATGTGGCGCAGTTTGGAC
>JBEEJL010000360.1:0-3319 GCA_041169175.1 Pseudomonadota bacterium
CGGTGCTTACTTCTGCGTTATGGACATTGATGTTGACACCGGTGTTGCCAAAACCCGCCGCTTCTACGCGCTGGATGATTGCGGCACGCGCATCAATCCGATGATTATCGAAGGCCAGATACATGGCGGATTGACTGAAGGTTTCGCCGTGGCGATGGGTCAATTGTTGTCGTTCGACAAACAAGGAAATATTCAAGGCAACTCGCTGATGGATTATTTCTTGCCGACTGCAGTCGAGACGCCGAAATGGGAAACCGATTTCACCGTAACGCCGTCGCCACACCATCCGATAGGCGCGAAGGGCGTGGCGGAATCACCGCACGTCGGCAGCATTCCGACGTTCACTTCTGCAGTTGTGGATGCGTTCGCGCACTTAGGCGTGACGCACATGGAAATGCCGCACACTGCGTATAAAGTATGGAAAGAACTTAAAGCTCACGGCTTAGCCAAATAAGGATTATAGATGCAAGTAACACTGGATAAGACGTTCCCGATTGCCGCCGGGCCTGATGCGTGTTGGCAAATTCTTTCCGATATTCCGAACATGGCAGGCTGTATGCCGGGTGCAGAGATCACGGAAAAATTAGATGAGAAGAATTACAAAGGTACAGTGAAAGTAAAAGTCGGGCCCGCAACTGCGGCTTTTGGCGGCGACATTCAAGTGTTGGGAATCGACCCTGCAAGTCGCACGATCAAAATGCTGGGTAAGGGCGCCGATAAAAGCGGCTCGACTGCGTCGATGGAATTAACTGCTACGCTAGTTGCAGCAGATGACGGCACTACGATTCTCGCCGGTAAATCCGACGTGATTGTTAACGGCAAATTCGCCCAGTTCGGTGGGCGCATGATGACTTCGGTATCGGATATGTTGTTGGCGCAGTTCGCCAGTAACTTTGCCATTAAAGCGCAAGCTGTAACACCTGCTGCGAGTCAAGCCGCTAATGCAGCTAACGATGCTGTGGCTCAACCTGCCGCCTCCGCAGTGGTGACTGAATTGAATGCCTTCAAAATTTTGTGGATGTTAATCACGAATTTTTTCAAAGGCATTTTCGGCAAGCAGGGCTAATGGAAATGCTTGCATGAAGCCAGCGGAAATTGGCCGATTACTCACTGCGACCGGCTATATTGCCGACGCTGAACTGTCCACGTTGGTGTGGATGGGGCTCACCATCGACCGCCCGCTGCTGCTCGAAGGCGAGGCAGGCGTGGGTAAAACCGCGATAGCGCAAGCAGTAGCCACCGCCTTGAAACGCCCTCTGTTTCGTTTGCAATGCCACGAAAGTCTCGATCTTAATCAAGCCGTGTATGAATGGAATTACAGCCGACAGTTGCTGGAAATCCGCTTGCGTGAAGCTGAGCAAAAAGGTTTAGCCGGTTTGCGCGACGATTTATTTTCCAAAGAATTTTTGTTGCAACGGCCATTGATGCAGGCCATTACTTCTGAGCAGCCCGCCGTTTTACTCATAGACGAAATTGACCGCGCGGACGAAGCGTTTGAAGCCTATTTGCTCGAAGCCTTGGGCGAATATCAAATCTCTGTGCCTGAGCTTGGCACCATACGCGCTACCACGCATCCATTTGTGGTGTTGACCAGTAACGGCACGCGCGATCTTTCTGATGCGCTACGTAGGCGCTGCCTGTATCACTACATGGATTATCCTAGCCAGCCACGTGAAATTGAAATCGTTAAGGCGCTGGTGCCGGAAGCTAATCTCGAATTGGTACAGCAAGCAGTCAGCTTTGTACAAAAACTGCGTAAACAGGATTTGGAAAAAACACCTGGCATCGCCGAAACGCTAGATTGGATACGCGTGCTCTGCGCCATGGGTCAAACTTCCATCCCTGACGATCCTGCATTAATACTCGCCAGCTTATCCAGCTTGTTGAAAACTCGTTCTGATCAATGGCAGATGGGCACGGAGTTAGTCGCCAAACTGCAATCCGACAGCAAAGTTGGCATTGATGTTGGCGTGGCGGGGCAGAGTAAATGAAATGGCAACGACCGCGCCAATTTCGCAACCCGCGATTCAAATAAGAGGCTTCGCTTCCTATCTCCGAGATCATGGCTTCCTCATCGGCCTCGCGGAACTGGATGCCATGTTGCATGTTTCCCTGCTGATCAATATTGAACAAAGTCGCCTGCTCAAAACTTGCTGGAAAGGCATCGTCTGTTCCAGCAGCGGGCAATGGCGGAAATATCCCGATTTATTCGAGGCCTATTGGTATCCGCACAAAGTGCGTGGCAGCAGCAAAACCTCCGGCGTAGAACGCAAAGGTAAAACTCTCAAACAACTGGTGCAGGACATGCACGCCTCGATGGAGCAGCAAGGCGGCAAGCAAACCGACGCATCAATAGGCTTGAATTTTGAAGGTCAAGGCGAAGACAGCGCGTCCAACCAGAAAAGCCAAGGCGGCGCCAGTCGTACCGATCCGCTGCATAAAGACTTTAAGCAATGGTTGCCGGAAGAAATACATCAACTCGAATCGTATATCACGCCGCTGGAACAAAGATTGAAACGCAAACTGATTCGTCGCTGGCGCAAAAGCCATTTGGCTAAACGCATTGATTTGCCCAAATCGATGCGTCAAGGGATGGCGACGGGCGGTGAGATAATCAAACTGCAAATGAAAAAGCGCAGCGATATTTTGCCGAGAATTTATGTGCTGGTCGATGTGAGTAAATCGATGGAATCGCACGCGCCGTTTTTTTTGCGCATCGCACGGGCTTTATGTCAAATGCTGCATGCACGGGTGTTTGTGTTCCATACGCGTCTGGCGGAAATCAGTAGCCTAATGAAAAATAACAGCGGACGCGTGCAGGAAAAAATTAACGCCGTGACGTTCGGCTTCGGCGGCGGCACCAAGATCGCCTCGAACATGGAATCGTTTTTGAAAATATATGCAAAGCGCGCGCTAGGACGCAAAGATATTGTGTATATTTTAAGCGACGGCTACGATACCGACCCGGCAGAGCAAACCCGTGATGCAATCAAGGCGATCCGTAATCGCGGTGCTGCGTTATATTGGTTACATCCCACCAAGGATATTCCGCGTTCAGAAGCGATTGAGCTTAGCAAACAATATATCAACGAATTCATGTCGGTAGATAATCTCAAAAGTCTGGAAAAATTGGCTGACTTAGGCCATCAAACATTTCATTAGGAGTTGTCATGGGTTGTTTACTCAAGCAGGGCGGCGGGTTGTATCAACGATTAAGAGTCGGCGCGGTGCTGCTGGCTGCTGGCGAGGGTAGTCGCCTCGGCGGCGTTGCCAAGCCGCTGCTGTCGTTACAAGGCGTGCCCTTGATCAATCGCCATTT
>JBEEJL010000361.1:0-2824 GCA_041169175.1 Pseudomonadota bacterium
GTGGCGGGCAAATTGTAAAACGTGCTCATTGGCACGTCGATTTCGTAACCGACGCCATGCGCGTCGATGACAACCTGCGGCGGATGTTTTTCCACCAACTTGCCTGTGATGCGTCCGATCAAACCAGCCTCCCTTTTTTCACTCTATATCCCGCCGTAGCCAAATTTCCCAAACCCAACCCACCATGCGCATGACATATCGCGCAGGCCAGCGCATCAGCCGCATCCGGGCTCGGTACGCCTTCCAAATTCAAAAGCCGTTTGACCATTTCCTGCACTTGTTCTTTTTTCGCGTGGCCGTTGCCGACGACGGCTTGTTTGACTTGGAGTGCGGTGTATTCGGCTACGGGTAAATTTTGCAGCACTGCCGCGCAGATCGCCGCGCCGCGCGCTTGGCCTAATAATAAAGTCGATTGCGGATTGACGTTGACGAATACTTTTTCGATGGCGACTTCGATGGGCTGATGCAGCGTGATGATTTCGCCGACGCTATTCAAGATTACTTTGAGCCGCTCGGGCAATTCTGTCACCGGCACTTTCACTACGCCGCTGGTGATGTAAGAAAGTTTTTGTCCGGTTTTTTCGATTACGCCGAAACCGGTCAGGCGCAATCCCGGATCGATGCCGAGGATTCTCACCGCGAGAAAATCTCGACTAAAAAATACGAATAAGGGTATGCTAAATAATTCAATATAATCAAATACTTATTTAATTAAACTCTGATTAAGTCCTTCGACAGGCTCAGGACGAACGGGGCTTCGATAATTCCGTTCGTGGTGAGCTTGTCGAACCATGAACATCTTCATCAATAATTTATTTAAACATCGATTACAGCCGTTGTATAGACTTCCTGCACGTCGTCGAGCGCATCAAACGCGTCCAACAACTTTTGCATTTTCACCGCATCATCGCCGGTGAAGGTCGTTTCTGCCGAAGGCTTCATGGTCACTTCGCCGAACTCACATTTGAAGCCGGCTTTTTCTATCGCGGATTTCACGCCCGAGAATTCATACGGGCCGGTGATGACTTCGATGCTGCCGTCTTCGTTGGTGGAAATATCTTCGGCGCCCGCTTCGAGCGCAGCTTCCATCAGCTTGTCTTCATTGGTGCCCGGTGCAAAAACCAATTGGCCGCAATGTTTGAACAAGAACGCGACCGAGCCGTCGGTGCCGAGATTGCCGCCGAATTTAACGAACGCATGGCGCACGTCGGCGACGGTGCGGGTTTTGTTGTCGGTCATGCAATCGACCATGATGGCCGCGCCGTTGATGCCGTAACCTTCGTAACGGATTTCTTCGTAACTCACGCCTTCCAGCTCGCCCGCGCCGCGCTTGATGGCGCGCTCGATGGTGTCCTTCGGCATATTGTTGTCGTAGGCTTTATCCACGGCCAAACGCAAACGCGGATTCATCGCCGGGTCGGATTCACCCAATCTGGATGCCACGGTAATTTCTTTAATCAAGCGGGTGAAAATTTTGCCGCGCTTGGCGTCGGTGGCCGCTTTTTTGTGCTTGATATTGGCCCATTTGGAATGCCCTGCCATAAATCTGTCCCCGTGTTTGATTTACATAATTTGAAGCGCTAATGGTAACATTCTGGCCATATCTCACCAAGTTTGGAGCATAAAAATGGCTGAACCGATGTTAATTGCCAAAAGCGAACTCGACCTGAGCCTGCTGCCGCAAATGTCCAACCGCCACGGCCTCATCGCCGGTGCGACCGGCACGGGCAAAACTGTGTCGCTGCAAGTGCTGGCGGAAAACTTCAGCCGCAATGGCGTACCGGTGTTCATGGCCGACGTAAAAGGCGACCTCGCGGGCATGTCGCAAGCGGGCAAAGAAAACCCCAAAATCAAAGCGCGGCTGGATTTACTCAAAATCACCGACCATGCTTATCAATCGTATCCAGTCACTTTCTGGGACGTATTCGGCGAACAAGGCCACCCGGTGCGCGCCACGGTTTCCGAAATGGGCCCGCTGTTATTGGCGCGCATTTTGAATTTGAACGAAGTGCAGCAAGGCGTGTTGGCGTTGGTATTCAAAATCGCTGACGACAATGGTTTGCTCTTGCTCGACTTAAAAGATTTGCGTGCGATGATTCAACACGTCGGCGATAACGCGTCCGACTTCACCACTGAATACGGCAATGTTTCCACCGCCAGCATCGGCGCCATTCAGCGTGGCTTTCTCGAGCTGGAACAACAAGGCGGCACAAATTTCTTCGGTGAACCGGCGTTAAATTTCGACGACTGGATGCAAACCGACAGCAAAGGTCGCGGGCAAATCAATATTCTCGCCGCTGACAAACTCATGCAAGCGCCGCGTTTATATTCGACTTTCTTATTGTGGATGTTGTCCGAGCTATACGAAAAACTCCCCGAAATCGGCGACCCGGAAAAACCCAAATTAGTTTTCTTCTTCGACGAAGCGCACTTATTGTTCAGCGATGCACCGACGGCGCTGATGCAAAAAATCGAACTCGTGGTGCGCCTGGTGCGCTCGAAGGGCGTCGGCGTGTATTTCGTCACACAGAATCCGCTCGACGTGCCTGACATCGTGTTGGGACAACTTGGCAATCGCGTGCAACATGCGCTGCGCTCATTCACCCCGCGCGACCAGAAAGCCGTGCAATCGGCGGCGGATACTTTCCGCACCAATCCAAAACTCGACGTAAGCAAAGCGATTACCGAACTCGGCGTCGGCGAAGCGTTGGTGTCGTTCCTGAATGAAAAAGGTCAGCCCGGCATCGTCGAGCGCGCGTATGTATTGCCACCGCATTCGCAAATCGGCGCGATCACGCCGGATCTGCGCAAAACTATTATCAGT
>JBEEJL010000362.1:0-6082 GCA_041169175.1 Pseudomonadota bacterium
ACCTGTCGTACAACAAAATCGACAACGATAGTCGTGCAGCCTACGACTTCTTTGCCGGTGGTGGTGCACGCAACACCATTGGAGCCGCTGCCGTTCCGCTTGGCACCGATCCGAAGACAGTTCACATCGGTGTAAACCACTCGTTCTAAAATAATAAAGACGGGCCGGTATCAAAACCGGTTCAGTAATAATAATTTAAACGGACACCTTGTATGGTGTCCGTTTTTTTGCTTCTATTTTTTGATAGGGGGAACTTCGGCGACGGAAATTCAGTTGCCGAATAGGCGGGCTAATTCGATACCGGGATCATCGGCGCGCATGAAAGCTTCGCCGACGAGAAAACTATTCACAGCATTTTCGCGCATGCGGCTTACGTCGGCAGGCGATACAATGCCACTTTCAGTAATGACCAAACGATCGGGCGGAATCGACGCTAATAAATCCAAGGTGGTTTCGGCTTTGACTTCAAACGTGCGCAGGTTGCGGTTATTGATGCCGATCAAGCTTGTCTTCAGGCGCAAGGCTTTTTTCAGTTCTGAGCCGTCGTGGGATTCGACTAACACGGCCATTTGTAACGAATGCGCCAGAGCTTCCAGATCTTTCATTTGCGACGAAGTCAACGCCGCGACAATGAGCAAAATGCAATCGGCGCCCATGGCGCGTGCTTCGTAAATTTGATATTCATCGATCATAAAATCTTTGCGCAGCACGGGAATATCGCACGCTGCACGCGCTTGTTTCAGAAATTCGTTATCGCCTTGAAAAAATTGTTTGTCAGTTAAAACCGATAAGCACGCCGCGCCGTGTTTGGCATAGCTCACGGCGATTTCAGCGGGGTGGAAATTTTCGCGCAGCACGCCTTTACTCGGGCTGGCTTTTTTGATTTCCGCGATCACCGCCGCTTTACCCGCGTTGATTTTCGCCCGCAGCGCGCGGTTAAAATCGCGCACCGACGGCATCGCCTCCGCTTCCGCGCGTAATATATGCAGCGGCTTGGCGATTTTCGCCGCAGCAACTTCTTGCGTTTTTACTGCGATGATTTTTTTTAGAATATCCGCCAAACTATTTTCCTTTTAAATTCGTAGGGTGCGCCGTGCGCACGCGTAAGGCTGTAAATCGAGAGCTTGGTCAATTTAGAGCGATACGCGTGCGCACGGCGCACCCTACATCTCAGGCAGGTTGCTGGTTACTCGCCGCAATCAATTGAGCCAATTTTTTGCGCGCTGCACCTGAGGCTAAAACTTCGAATGCGCGCTTCACGCCCCCGTCCAGCGTCGAAGTAATACCCGACGCATAAATCGCCGCACCCGCATTCAGCGCGACAATATCACGTGCCGCGCCAGGCTGATTGTCGAGTGCGGCGAGTAACATAGTTTTGGCTTCATCGATATGATTGACACGTATCGCGTCCAAAGATGCTGTCTGCACGCCGAATTGTTGCGGATGAATAATATATTCACTCACCACGTCGTTTTTCAATTCGGCCACATGCGTATCGCCGCCGATAGAAATTTCATCCAGGCCATCGCGGCCGTGTACCACTAGCACATGTTTACTACCCAGCTGCTGCAACACGCGCGCTAAAATGCCCACCAAGTCTTTATGAAATACACCGAGCACTTGATTTTGCGCACCTGCCGGATTAGTCAGCGGCCCCAAAATATTAAACAAAGTTCGTACGCCTAATTCCTTGCGCACCGGGGCAGCGTGTTTCATCGCGCTGTGATGGTTCGGCGCGAACATAAAACCAACACCAATTTGTTTAATATAATCAAATACTTGCTTAGGCGTCAAGTTTACATTGACCCCCAGTGCTTCGAGCACATCGGCGCTGCCGCATGATGATGAAACAGAACGCCCGCCATGCTTGGCGACTTTCGCGCCCGCTGCGGCTGCGACAAATGCCGACGCGGTGGAAACATTAAACGTATGCAAACTATCACCGCCGGTGCCGCAGGTATCGACCAGATGCGGCTCATCATTCACCACCACTTTAGTAGAAAGCTCGCGCATCACTTGCGCAGCAGCGGTAATTTCGCCGATGGTTTCTTTTTTCACGCGCAGGCCAATCACGATGGCGGCGGTCATCACTGGCGACATTTCTCCCGCCATGATTTGACGCATCAGATACAACATCTCATCGTGAAAAATTTCCCGATGCTCGATCACGCGCGTCAGCGCTTCTTGCGGCGTGATGTTCACTTCCACGCCTGCAGGAAATTTTTCAACATCGCGTGACCATGTTCAGTCGCAATCGATTCCGGGTGAAACTGCACGCCTTCAACGGCCAGAGTTTTATGCCGCACGCCCATGATTTCACCATCGTCGGTCCACGCTGTGACTTCGAGACAATCGGGAATCGATTCGCGTTCAATCACTAATGAATGATAGCGCGTGGCGGAAAACGGCGATGGCAAGCCGCTGAACAAGCTAGTGTTGTTATGCGTGATCATGGAATTCTTGCCGTGCATGAGTTGCTTGGCATGAATAATTTTTCCACCGAAGGCTTGGCCGATACTTTGATGCCCGAGACACACGCCGAGAATGGGAATTTTCCCGGCGAACTCTTTAATCAGCGGCACGGAAATACCCGCTTCATTCGGCGTACACGGCCCCGGCGAAATCACAATCCGCGCCGGTTTCAGCGCCGCAACTTTCGCCAAATCAATTTCGTCATTGCGAAATACCAGCACATCTTCGCCAAGCTCGCCGAGATATTGCACCAGGTTATAAGTAAACGAATCGTAGTTATCTATCATTAGCAACATAGGAAAACCTTTTTACCACAGAGGCACAGAGGCACAGAGAAAGGCAAGTTCATAATTTAAGTCGCTTAATGCCGTCAGCTAACTTGGCCACATGGAAATTCATTAGCAAACCTGTGCTAATGCCAGTTAATTTTAGATAGGTTAATAGTTGCGCCTGATGTATGGCTAACAACTTCTCGACGGTCTTTAACTCCAGAATCAGTTCGCGCTCAACCAACAAATCGAGCCGATAACCTGCATCCAGTTTGATCGTTTTGTAGTGTAACGGCACTTCAACTTGCCTCTCAACACGCAAGCCTAATTCTTTTATTTCAAGTTCAAGGCAAGCTTCATAGGCAGATTCAAGCAATCCGGGACCTAGCGCTCGATGAACAGTTATTGCTGCGCCGATCACCTTCTCTGAAAGCGTATCTCTCTGTGCCTCTGTGCCTCTGTGGTTAAGCATTTGATTAGACCAAGGGAGCATCGAGACCAGCATAGGCCATCTCGGCTGCGCGCAAAACTGCTCGTGCTTTATTCTCGGTTTCTTTCCATTCCAGTTCAGGCACCGAATCGGCAACTACGCCTGCGGCGGCTTGCACATACAACGTGCGATCTTTGATCACTGCTGTACGAATCGCGATAGCAAGGTCCATATTACCGTTGAAGCCGAGATAACCGACCGCGCCCGCATAAATGCCGCGCTTCGATGGCTCAAGTTCGTCGATGACTTCCATCGCGCGTACTTTTGCCGTGCCCGTCACTGTGCCAGCGGGGAAAGTTGCGCGCAATAAATCAATATTGTTAATACCGGGTTTAATCACGCCTTCGACATTCGACACGATGTGCATTACATGCGAATAACGCTCAACGATAAATTGCTCGGTGACTTTGACCGAGCCGGTTTTCGCTACGCGGCCTACGTCGTTGCGGCCTAAATCAATCAGCATTAAATGCTCGGCGCGCTCTTTCGGATCGCTGAGCAATTCTTTTTCCATCACCAAATCATCTTCCGGCGTTTTGCCGCGACGACGCGTGCCGGCAATCGGCCGCAAAGTAATTTTTTCGCCTTCTTTACGCACCAGGATTTCCGGCGACGCACCGACAATCTGAAAGCCGCCGAGGTCGAGATAAAACATATATGGCGACGGGTTGATGCTGCGTAACGCGCGATACAGATTGATCGGCGGCGCGTCAAACGGCAACGAGATGCGTTGCGAAATTTGCACCTGCATGATATCGCCATCAAGCACATATTGTTTGCACCGCTCGACTGCTTTCAAATATCGCTGTTCGCCGATTTCAGAGATCGGCAGCGGCATATCTTTGCGCGGTCCGTATCCCGGCAGCTCAGCCCAGCCGCGTAACTTGCGCCGCAACTCTTGCAGGCGCGCATTCGCTTTCGCATACGCGCCCGATTCATTCGGATCGGCATAGACAATCAAATGCAATTTGCCGGAAAGATTATCGACTACCGCCAATTCTTCCGACAGCATCAACAAAATATCCGGCACGCCAAGACGATCGGGCTTGTGCGTGCCCGCGAGTTTCGGCTCGATATAGCGCACCGTGTCATAGCCGAAATAGCCGACCAGCCCGCCGACAAAACGCAAATCTTCTTTCACCGGTGCGGCGACGAAACGCGCTTCATAGGCATTGATAAATGCCAGCGGATCTTCGGCGCGATGTTCTTCGGTTACTGCACCGTCATGCAAAATTTGTATTTGTTTGCCGTTGACGCGCAATACTTGCCGAGCCGACAAACCGACAATCGAATAGCGGCCAAAGCGTTCGCCGCCGACGACCGATTCGAGTAAATAGGAATAGGGTTGATTAGCGAGCTTGAGATAAATCGACAACGGCGTGTCAAGATCGACCAGCGTTTCGAGTGTGAGGGGAATGCGGTTAAAACCCTGCGCCGCGAGCGCGGCGAATTCTTGTTCGGTCATGATGATTCCTTAACAGGTAAAGCTACAAAAAAAATGGCGAAAAAAAGTAATCTCTAATTACCATCGCCAGCAGCCCACCATTCTGTTAAGTTTATATAACATATTGATTATATTGAGTAATTTTTATCTTTTACGACGCTATTTTGAATTAATTTTGCTGCTTCATGCAGACCCTGAACAATCGCATCTGCAGGCAATTCGCTTGCATCGTGACCTTCATTATAACCATAGGGTACCAGAAAAATCGGGCATCCGGCAGCGCGCGCGGCTTCATAATCATTGACCGAATCGCCGATCAATAACATGTCTTCCGGTTTGATTTTGAAAAATTCTGCGGCATGCAACAGCGGCATTGGGTCGGGCTTGCGTTTCGCCGTGGTGTCGCCGGAAACGGTAATCTCAAAAAAATGCGCGAGGTTCATTTGCTTGAGCAATGGCAGGGTAAATTTTTCTGCTTTGTTGGTAATGCACGCAAGCCTAAAGCCTGCCTCGTGCATCATGCGCAGACCATCCAACACACCGGGATAATGACTGGTTGCGCGCGTCAGAACCGAGGCGTAATGGCGTTCGTAAATCGTCAATGCATTGTGTAATTCCGCTTCACTAATCGTCGAGGTATCGCCGCCGCCCACGAGCGTGCGCTTGACCAAATTTACCAAACCTTTGCCGACAAAAGATTTAATCAAATCTTCCGGCAACTCGCCCATGCCCAATTCCACGCGCATTAAATTGGACGCGTGCGCAAGGTCGCCGATGGTGTCGAGTAGCGTGCCGTCAAGATCGATGGCGACGGCTTTAACTTGCAAGGGAAACTTACTCATGCCTTGGCCAATTCTGCGCGCATTTTATCGATGGTCGCTTTGTAGTCTTTGGTGCCGTAAATCGCCGAGCCAGCGACAAACGTATCCGCCCCCGCCTTGGCAATCTCGGCAATGTTATCCACTTTCACGCCGCCATCGACTTCGAGCCAAATATCTTTGCCGCTCGCGGTAATGCGCCTGCGCGCCTCGCGTAATTTATCCAGCGCGCCGGGGATAAAACTCTGTCCGCCGAAGCCCGGGTTGACCGACATAATCAAAATCAAATCCAGTTTGCCGATAACGTGATCAAGAAAATGCAGCGGCGTGCCGGGGTTAAACACCAGCCCGGCCTTGCAGCCGTTTTCTTTAATTAAGCTAATCGTTCGGTCGATGTGCTCCGAAGCTTCCGGATGAAAACTGATAATGTTCGCACCAGCCTTAGCGAAATCCGGAATGATGCGATCAACCGGCTTGACCATCAAATGCACATCGATCAAGGCTTGCGTGTGCGGCCGGATCGCTTCGCACACCAGCGGGCCGATGGTCAGGTTGGGAACATAATGATTGTCCATGACGTCGAAGTGGA
>JBEEJL010000363.1:0-2514 GCA_041169175.1 Pseudomonadota bacterium
CTCAGCGGCCGCAAAACTCTTACCTGATGAGCCAACTAGCATGAGCATGAACACGACCTGTCCGAAGTGCAGCACCAGTTTTCGCGTCAATAGCGAACAACTGGCTGCGCGCGAAGGCAAAGTGCGTTGCGGGCGCTGCTCGAATGTGTTCAATGGCTTTATGTATTTAGGCACGCCGCTGGAACCGCTGGCCGAGCGATCTTTACCATTTCGCCCGGCGGGCGCGCCACTGAAAACAATCAATATCACCAAGCCGGACGTAGCAGCAAAAATACCCGACAGCGCGCAGCCTGAAGCGCCGGCAAAAATAGCGGACGCCGTAAAACTAGAAACGCCGCCGATGACAATCTTGCCGGAGGTCCCCGCGCCGGTTACTTTTGACTACAAAGGCAAGGCGCTGCCGGATGAGTTTTTGGCCAAAAATAATGAGGCGGCTGACTTTTCATCGTTCTCGATTATTCAGCCGAATCAACCAGGCAATCATGCCGACATTGATTTACCCGACCTTGCGCCGGTTTACACCCCGGAGCCTTGGCCGATTATAAGAAATGTGCCCGACGCAATTGAATCGCATTCGCCCGCCGCCGCGCCGATACGCAACCCGATCAGCCCGACCAACAAAAATAACAGCCTGCCGAAACGGCCCGCCTACGATGCCGACGACGATACCGACTTGCCCGACCCACTGAAAAGTTATTTCAAAGATTCTGTGCGCGACGATGAAGACGAAGAGGAGGATGATTTTGACGGCCCGACTTTACTCGACGACGCGGCCAACCGGCAAGCCAAGGCGCATTGGGCATGGACCATCGGCGGCTTGCTGTTATTGCTTGCCGCTGCCTTGCAAACTTTGTATTTATTCCGCGTAGAAGTCGCGCAAGCTTTGCCCGACGCGCGGCCGTTGCTAACGCAAGTGTGCAGCTTATTCAATTGCGAAGTCGGCCTGCCGCAAAATATTGACACCCTCAGCATTGAATCGTCCGATCTGGTCGCCGATCCGCAACGACCTGATCAAATCGAATTACGCGCCACGCTGCGCAATAAAGCACGCCACGTACAAGCTTATCCCAATCTCGATTTCAATTTGACCGATGCGCAAGATGAAACGCTGGTAAAGCGCGTGATTACGCCCAGCACTTATCTCAAACCACCGGCGCTACCCACTACAGGCTTTGCGCCGAATTCAGAAATTAATATCAAACTTCAATTCAGCGCGAAACAGGTTAAGCCCGCGGGCTATCGTTTGCTGCTTTTTTATCCATAAAAAATTTAATTAAATCAAATAGTTACATTATGTAAGGTTTTTGCCTTGTAAGCCCGCGCGGGCGCAGTTATAGTTCGTGTGTTGTTTGTTTGCAGTGGGAGAGTGTGCGGAATTATTTTTTCACCGCACCGCCGAAGGCGCATCACCCGATATCGCTCAGGCATCAGAGACCGCGCAAACAGCCGTTCAAAAACGGCACAGCAACTCTGGAGAGCGTTGCTTTTTTTAGCAACCACCGAAGGGGCACGCGAAATTCGTTTCGCAATCTCTCAGGTAAACAGGACAGAGGGGTAAGGTGATGATCGCCATCACCTTACCCCTTTTTTGTTTTTGGCTTTTGGAATAAAAATGACACTTAAACAAACACCATTAAACGCCGCGCACCGCGCACTGAATGCCAAGCTGACTGATTTCGGCGGCTGGGAAATGCCGCTGCACTACGGCTCGCAAATCGAAGAACATCACGCCGTGCGTCGCAACGCAGGTATGTTCGACGTGTCGCACATGCTGGCCGTCGATATCAGCGGCGCAGCGGCGAAACCCTTTTTATCGCGTCTGCTGGCGAATAACATCGACAAACTCACCACGCCGGGACGCGCGCTTTATTCATGCATGCTGAATCTTCAAGGCGGCGTAATAGACGATTTGATCGTGTATTGGCTCGGTAATGAAAATTATCGTGTCGTGGTGAATGCAGGCACGGCGGATAAAGACATCGCCTGGATCAGCGAACAACGCGACGCGATGAATCTGAATGTGGCCATAGCGCCGCGACGTGATCTGGCGATGATCGCGGTGCAAGGCCCGCAAGCGCGCGCAAAAGTCTGGAGCGTCATTGCCGGTTCACAAGCGGCGACCGAAAATCTCGCCCCGTTTAACGCGGCCACGGTGGGCAATTATTTTATCGCGCGCACCGGCTACACTGGCGAAGACGGATTTGAGATTTTGTTACCTGCCGAAAAAGCACAAACCTTGTGGCAAGCATTACTCGCGGCTGGCGCCATGCCATGCGGCCTCGGCGCACGCGATACATTGCGCCTTGAAGCCGGCATGAATTTATATGGCCAAGATATGGACGACACGACCAGCCCGCTCGAATCCGGCCTTGGGTGGACAATAGACCTGCAGTCGCCGCGCATTTTTAACGGCAAAGACAGCCTGCACAACGCCAACCCAAAAAATAAATTGGTTGGACTATTGTTGCAAGATAAAGGCGGCGTATTACGCGCGCATCAAAAAGTCATCACGCT
>JBEEJL010000364.1:0-7225 GCA_041169175.1 Pseudomonadota bacterium
TAAAAAACGCGCAGCGCTGGTGGCGTTGCATGAGCTCATGCGGCCGGAAAATACTAATCGCATGGAGAAACGCTATTTGGTTTTAGTCGCCGGTGAATGGAAAAACAAGACGCAGCATGTAAAACTGGCGCTACAAAAGGACGTGACCGAAGACGGCGAGCGGCGCGTGTATGTGGAAGCGAGTGGCATGGCGGCGCATACGGTGTTCCATTTGCGCCAGCATTACGGTGATTTCACATTGCTCGAAGCTGAACTTAAAACCGGCCGCACACATCAAATCCGCGTGCATTTGGCGCACTTGGGTTTTCCAATTTTGGGCGACGATAAATACGGCGATTTCGATTTGAATAAAGAGCTCATGCGCAAGGGTTTGAAGCGGATGTTTTTACATGCGTGGCAGGTTTCGCTGCCGCATCCGGTAAGCGGCGAAGCGCTAAACTTGGAAGCGCTGTTACCGCCCGAGCTTGAAAATTTCCTGCAAAAGCAGTAAAATAAAATTCAATATAATCAAATACTTAGTAAATACACTTAAACTATGACTTCATACGATTTAATCGTCTTCGATTGGGATGGCACACTGATGGATTCCACCGCCGTCATCACCATGGCGGTGCAAAATGCCTGCGCCGATTTGGGTTTGCCGGTGCCGTCGCAAAAAGACGCCAGCCATATTATCGGCCTCGGTTTGCGCGATGCTTTGACGCGCGTCGCACCAACGTTAAAGCAAGAGGACTACCCAAAAATGTCCGAACGCTATATTCATCATTTTCGCGCCAACGAAGAAAGCATGCCGCTGTTCGATGGCGCGGTGGCTTTGCTCGAATCGCTGCATGCGCAAGATTATCTGGTCGCCATCGCTACCGGTAAAAGCCGCAACGGGCTCGATCGCGCGCTGGAAAAAGCCGACCTTGGAAAATACTTTCATTCCTCACGTTGCGCCGACGAATGTCATTCCAAGCCGCATCCGGAAATGTTGCACGAACTGATGGCGCAATTTAACGTCAGCCCGCAACGCACGCTGATGATCGGCGACACCACGCATGATTTGCAAATGGCGATCAACGCCGAGACGCACGGACTTGCTGTCACTTACGGCGCACATCCGCGCCACGAATTAGAACAACTGAAGCCGATTGGTTTAATCGACGACATCAAGGAATTCGCCCCATGGCTGGCGACGCGCGTTTAATTTGCCGCTCCGAGGAGTTGGTCGAAGGCGGCAAAGGCGTGCGCTTTGACTTGCCCAGCTCGAAACGTCCCATTGCCGCGTTTGTCATACGCTATGACGGACGCGTATACGGCTACTGGAATTTTTGTCCGCACGCTGGAAGCGAACTCGATTGGCAGCCGGGCGAATTCTTTGACGAAAGCGGCTTATACTTAATGTGCGCCACGCACGGCGCAGTATTCGCTCCGGACAACGGCTATTGTTTAGGCGGACCGTGCGCGCGGCAAAAACTGATTTCGCTCGACATGGAAGAGCGCGATGGCAATATTTATTTAATGACTGATTGAGGACACTATGAGCGACGACAATTTAACTCCGCAACCGCTAAACAACGGCAACAACTGGGAGCGCGGCGTGCTGGAAAAGCTGGCCATGAACTCGCTGAACGAGCAACGCAAATCGCGCAACTGGGGTATTTTGTTCAAGTCGCTTGGCTTTTTGTGCTTGTTTATCGCCTTGTTCGCGCTGATTGGTTTATTTAAAAGCGGTGAGAAAGCCTTGACCGGCAAACACACGGCAGTGGTCGAATTAAATGGCATCATCGCGCCGGGCTCAGCCGCTTCCGCAGAAAAAGTGATTGAAGGCTTGCAACATGCCTTCAAAAACAAAGAGGCACAAGGCGTCATTCTACATATCAACAGCCCCGGCGGTAGTCCCGTGCAATCGGGTTATATCAACGACGAAATCCATCGTCTGAAAAAGAAGTATCCCGACAAGCCTTTGTACGCAGTTGTGCAGGATATGTGCGCATCGGGCGGCTATTATGTCGCTGTCGCCGCAGATAAAATTTACGTCGATAAAGCCAGCTTGGTCGGCTCGATTGGTGTGCGCATGGATGGTTTCGGTTTAACTGGCGCAATGGAAAAACTCGGCGTCGAACGGCGCTTAATTACCGCCGGCGAAAACAAAGGCTTTCTCGACATGTTCACCGCGCTCGACCCGAAACAAAAAGCCTATGCAGAAAAAATGGTCGGCGAAATTCATCAACAATTTATCGACGTAGTAAAAACCGGGCGCGGAGCAAGACTTAAAGAAACACCGGATATGTTCAGCGGCCTTATCTGGACTGGCGAAAAGAGTGTGCAACTCGGATTAGCCGACGCAATGGGCAGCGCCGATTACGTCGCGCGCGAAATCATCAAAGCCGAAGACATGATCGACTACACACCGCAAGATAATATTGCGGATCGTTTGGCGAGACGCTTTGGTGCGGCGGGTGCGGAATCAGTTTTGCGCGGAATGGGGTTGGAGGGTTCGGGGCAGGGCGGGATTAAACTTAGATAAATAGTTCAATTTAATCAAATAGTTATGTAGGGTGCGCCGTGCGCACGCGTAAGGCACTTAGATTCATCGCCGATGTACCGAATAGCAGATGGACAAGTTCCTTCCCCCTTGACGGGGGAAGGTTGGGGTGGGGGTGAATGCTGCTCGTTTGTAATCTGGTAATGCCGAGCTTGAACTAGATTGCCGGGGGTAGCCCGGCGGCTTTCACTTTTTTGCTTCGCCAAAAAAGTAACCAAAAAAGGCGAACCCGCTGCGCTGCTTTTTGTTTTTTTGGTTTGTTGTCGCCGCTATTTTTGCTGCCTATCGGGCGGCGAGAAAACTCGCTCTTACCTTCAATTGAAATCTATAACGCCGCGTAGCTCAAACAGGTTCTCGCCGACGACTCCCGAAAGGCAGCAAAAATAGCGGCGGCGCAGAAGGGGGGGGCAATTTTTTCTTCAATTTGGGTTTGAGTGGAGTGAACTGCCACATGCATTTCAAGCTGCTAATAAATGGCAGCGAGGTATTCGCGCCAGTTCTTTTCCCATCGTCGCGCGCGCGATAGCTGTGTCGTAGTTCGCCTGACCGCGTAGCCACCATCCATCGCTTAGTCCAAAGTAGCGACACAGACGCAGATCGGTGTCAGCTGTAATACCGCGTTTGCCCGCCACGATGTCGCCAATGCGCTGCGGTGGGACACCGATCTCTTTTGCCAGGCGGTATTTGGTCAGGCCGAGCGGCTTCAAAAATTCTTCATCCAGCATTTCGCCTGGGGAAACGGGTTTCACGGTGCGCATAATTAATCTCCTTCAATGATAATCTACGATCTCTACATTATTAGGTCCGTCCGCAATCCAAACAAAACACACACGCCATTGATCATTGATGCGGATGCTGTGTTGTCCTTTGCGCTTACCCTTTAGTGCTTCGAGCCGATTGCCGGGTGGAATACGTAAATCTTCCAAGACGGCAGACCAGTCAAGCTGTTCCAGTTTGCGGAGAGCGGGGCGCTCAATACTTATCCAGCGGCGGACGCGTTGGCCTTGAAAAAGCGCTTGGGTTTCTTCGCATTTGAAGCTTCTTATTGGCATATCCAACCATAACGCGTTACGTTATTAACGTCAAGCGTTAATACTTTGCGCTCAACCCAACAACAAAAATATCGCCGGTCGTTTATTCAAATCAGGAATTGCCTTCCGCCATTGCGCGATGTTTTGGGTGCGGATGGTTTCGTTTAGCGTAGTGAGGTCGCAGGCGACGCATAGTTGCGTCGAAGGTTTGCAGGCCGACAGAATATCTTCGAGCATGGCGTTGTTGCGGTAAGGGGTTTCGATGAAGAGTTGGGTTTGTTTGTGTTTGGCGGATTCGATTTCTAATTGTTTTAATGTGGTAATGCGTTCGGCTTTGTTGGCGGGAAGGTAGCCGTGGAAGCAAAATCTTTGGCCGTTTAAGCCGCTGGCCATGAGCGCCAATAAAATCGACGACGGGCCGACTAGGGGGACGACTTTGATTTGGTGTTCGTGGGCGAGTCTGACCAGGTTTGCGCCGGGGTCGGCGACGGCGGGGCAGCCGGCTTCGGAGACGAGGCCGACGTCGTGACCGGCTAACAAAGGCGCTAATAATTCTTTCAGCGCAGTTACCGGTGTGTGTTCGTTTAGTTCGCTGATATGCAGGCTTTGCAGCGGTTTGGAAATTCCAGCCTGTTTGAGGAATGCGCGCGCAGTCTTGGCATTTTCTGCAATAAAATATTCAATTAAATCAATAAGTTGCAGATTAACCTTTGGGACGATTGTTTCGAGTGAAGTCTCGCCTAGCGGCGTAGGAATTAAGTACAAATTACCGAATTGTTGCGCCATTAAATCACTTCCACGCCGGCGTGTTTGAGCATATCGACCAGCGCAATCAGCGGTAAGCCGATCAGTGCATTCGGATCGGCGCCGTCAATTTCGGCGATGAGGGCGATGCCTAGCCCTTCGGCTTTGGCCGACCCTGCGCAGTGATACGGCTGTTCTTTTTGCAAATAATTTTCGATTTGTGCGTCGGTGAGGTCGCGAAAACGCACTGTGGTCGGCACTAATCTGCGTTGTAGCGAGTCTTTGCGCGAATCATACAAAGCAATGGCGGTATGAAAAACTGCTTGTCTCCCGCGCAGGGCGCGTAGTTGTTTGACCGCGTTGTCGTGCGTCAGCGGTTTGCCGATTTGGCTGCCGCCTAATACGGCGACTTGGTCGGAGCCGATAATCAGCGCGCCGGGGAATTGCGGCGCGACTTTGCGCGCTTTGGCTTCGGCCAGCCGAATGGCGGTATCGACTGGCGATTCGCCTTTTTCCGGCGTTTCGTCCACATCGGGTGAGGCGACTTCAAACGGAATTTGCAGCTTGGCCAGTAATTCGCGCCGGTAAATCGAGGTCGAGGCTAAAACGAGTGGCGGATTATTCAAGATTTTTTATCGCTCGCGCAGGAAAAACTTCAAAAAGAACAAGTTGTTGGAATAGGAATATTTTTGACATTGGGGCGTAAAAATACTATCATGCCGCCCTTATGTCTGCACAGCCCGTATTCACAAATCATATCGACGGCATGCAGTTTGCCCGGTCGGAGCAGAGCGTAGAAGGCAAGTTTAGCGTTAAAAACCTGCCCCGCTTGGTCGACACCTTGGCGACAGCAGACGGCGAAATAAGCTATAGAATCAAAGGCTCGTTGCATGGCCTCGAAAGACCGGCGTTGGAGTGTAGTATAAGCGGTGAAGTGACCTTGCAGTGCCAGCGTTGCTTGGGAAATATGATTCACCCGCTGGATATTCATTCCAAGTTGGTGTTGGTGAGCAGCGAGGCGGCGTTACCGGATACGGAAGACGAGCCGGATGAAGTTGATACCATCGTCGCCAGTCACGAAATGAATGTGGCGGAGTTGGTCGAAGAAGAGATTTTGTTGTCGTTGCCGATGATCCCGCGCCATGAAGTATGCGAACTGGCAACGGCGGGGAAGCAGGAAAAAAGTAATACGGGGTTTGCCGCACTAGCGGGCCTGAAAAAAACATAGGGAAGCTCTGATTAAGTTCGAGATCTAAGCAAGACAAGGCGTGAATAAAAAATATCGACGCGGCATATGGGTTATATGTAAGGAGATATTTTTTGTGAGCAACGACGTATTGCGACGATATCGGATTTAATCAGAGTTTCCCTCAGGATAATTAATTTTTTGTAAGGAGTATCACCATGGCAGTTCAACAAAATAAAAAGTCACCCTCAAAACGCGGCATGCATCGCGCCCATGACTTTTTGACCGCACCTCCTTTGGCCGTAGAGCCAACGACAGGCGAAACTCATTTGCGTCACCATATCAGCCCAACCGGCTACTATCGCGGCAAAAAAGTTATCAAAACCAAGGGCGATTAATTTCGTCTTCCGGTTCTTGCCGGTATCCCCCATTACGTCTGATAGCTATTAATGACCGTCACCGTTGCAGTTGATGCCATGGGCGGCGATCACGGCCCCGCAGTTACGATTGCGGGCGCGCTGGATTTTCTCGCGCGCACCGGCGATACCGACGTTATTCTGGTCGGACTCAAAGACCATCTCGAAGCCGAATTGCGCAAACTCAAAGCGCAAGATAATCCGCGCATCAAAATTCATCACGCCTCCGAAGTCGTCGCCATGGACGAATCGCCTGCGCTCGCCATGCGCAACAAAAAAGATTCTTCTATGCGTGTCGCGATTGATTTGGTCAAAGCCGGAACGGCGCATGCTTGCGTGAGCGCAGGCAACACCGGTGCACTGATGGCGACCTCACGTTTTGTATTGAAAACTTTGCCCGGTGTTGATCGTCCCGCGATTGCATCGACCTTGCCGACGGTTCACGGACATACCTTGATGCTCGACGCCGGCGCCAATGTCGATTGCATGGCTGAACATTTATTGCAATTCGGCATCATGGGTTCGGTGCTGGTTTCTTCGGTTGAAAAAAATGAACGTCCGACGGTGGGCTTGCTGAATATCGGCGCAGAAGAAATGAAGGGCAACGAAATCGTCAAACAAGCGGCTGAGTTGATGCGCAGCAGCCATTTGAATTTTATCGGCAATGTTGAAGGCGATGGTATTTATCATGGCAAAACCGATGTAATTGTGTGCGATGGTTTTGTTGGCAACGTCGCTTTGAAAACATCTGAAGGCGTGGCAAAAATGATTGGCTTATTTTTGCGCGAAGAATTCCAGCGCAATATTTTGACCAAACTCGCGGGCTTGGTTGCATTGCCGGTGTTGAACGCCTTGAAGCGCCGGGTTGATCATCGTCAATACAATGGCGCAACGCTGATTGGCCTCCGAGGCGTCGTGCTGAAAAGTCACGGCTCGGCCGATCGGGTTGGTTTTTCTTACGCGCTGCAACGTGCAGCGGAAGAAGTGCGCGGAGGCGTGCTCGAACACATCACACAGGAAATGACTACGCTGCACGCAGAAGCGGCGCAGAAGGCGGCCAATCCATGACCATTTATTCCAAGATCACCGGTACCGGCAGTTACCTGCCGAAAAAATGCCTGACCAACAAGGAAATGGAAAAACTCGTCGATACATCGGACGAATGGATAGTCTCGCGGACTGGCATCAAGCAGCGTTACATTGCGGCGGATGATCAAAATGCCAGCGATTTGGCTTATGAAGCCAGTCTTCAAGCAATTAAAGCAGCAGGTGTTAAAGCTGAAGATATTGATTTAATCATCGTCGCCACCAGCACGCC
>JBEEJL010000365.1:0-6716 GCA_041169175.1 Pseudomonadota bacterium
GAACGACTTCGCTTGGCAAAGAATTTCCACATTTTTAATCGAATCAAAACGCCGAACTTGAAGGGCCACGCCGCATTTCACGTAGTGATTGAGAATCAAATTGCTATGGGTTACGGGCCAAGTTGCAGGGCTGTCGAACGCTTGCAACAACAAGGACTTTCTCGCCACGATACCATTCATGCCATAGGCTCTGTAGTTGCCAAATTCTTGCACGAAAGCCTAACATTTCAAGAAACTGGCGCGGCGGAAACAATGCAATCCAGAATGAATGCAGCCGTAGAGTCCCTATCTGCAACGGAGTGGTTGGCAAGTGGCGATGGCTAGCGCTGCAAGCGAGCGGAGATCAAACACCGCATCACGCCCTTTTATCTACATCTCATATCGAAAGTTAGGATATGTAGGGCGGAAGCCGTTAGGTGTTCCGCCGAATGAAATTACGAAATACTTATTTGCGCTTCATTCGTTCTATAAACATACGTCGGAACGCCTAACGGCTTCCGACCTACGCGAGCTTACGTATTCACTCATTTAATAATGTCGGGCGATACCAAACTTGAAAAGTTATAGAGTAAAATTACTTACAGTAAATACAACAACTTCTAAGAAAATAAAATTATGAAAATTTTTTCAGTTTTTGCAATTGTCGGCCTTATAGTACTAGCCGCGCTTTTTATGAGCCGTGGATTTTTGAATAAAAGAAACATCGATGAACGTGAAAAATATTGGAAAAAGGAAATATTCGCCAATCTAAAAGTGGGCGCGACTAAAGTCCAGATGGAGGAATTCTTAAAATCTCGCGGGGAAAACTTGCATTGTTACCAGAACTACTCGAAAGAAGATATGTGTGATGTTACGGACAAGTTGAGCTTTGGCGGTACTTCCAGTAAACCTATGAAGCTTGCAGTCATTTTCAAAATGAAAGATGACAAAATGATTTCCTATTCATTTACCACGACTCTCGCAAATCAACCGCAGTAATTTTCAGAGTGTTTTGCGCATCCAACATTTTTGCTTATTTTTTCGCACCTAGTTTCTCCGCTAATTGGCTGCTGATTTCAGCTTGTTTCGTAGCTTCAGCCTGATCCCAATCCTTACTCACCCATCCCCCCAAATTCTCCAAAGCAATATCACACAGCGCATGTATCCATTCGTCGCGTTCGTTGAGGCAGGGGATGAAGTTGTATTCTTTGCCGCCTGCGTGGAGGAAGGTTTCGCGGCCTTCCATGGCGATCTCTTCCAGGGTTTCTAAACAATCGGCCGGGAAGCCGGGGCAGATTACGTCAAGGTGTTTTACACCTTGTTTGCCGAGTTGCGCGAGTGTGTCTGAAGTGTAGGGCTTGACACATTCGGCGCGGCCGAATAGGGATTGGAAGCTCACTACATATTCTTCCGGTTTGAGTTGCAGGGCTTCGGCTAACAGTCTTCCCGTCTTGCGGCATTCGCAGTGGTAGGGGTCGCCTTTATCCAGCGTGTATTGCGGTACGCCGTGAAAACTCATGAGCAATTTTTCTGGCCGGCCGTTTTTCACCCAGCTATCGCGCACGCTTTGCGCGAGGGCTTTGATGTAGGACGGATGATCGTGATAATTGCGTACGGTGCGCACGGCGGGGGAATTGCGGTATTTTTTTAACACTGCAAATAATTCATCTTGCGATGAAGCGGTGGTGCTGGATGCGTATTGCGGATACAGCGGCAGCAATAAAATGCGGTCGCAAAATTGCGCTTTGAGTTTGGTGACGGCCGAAGCAATCGACGGATTGCCATAGCGCATGGCGCATTCGACTACGATGGGTTGCTTGATGCGTTCGCCCAAAAAGCCTTTGAGTTTTTTGGCTTGTAGTTCGGTGTAAACGCGCAGCGGGGCGCCTTCTTTCATCCATACTTGTTTGTATTTTGCGGCAGACTTTTTCGGACGCGTGTTGAGGATGATGCCGTGCAAAATCGGTAGCCAGACGAGGCGCGGGATCTCCACCACGCGACTATCACCGAGAAATTGTTTTAAGTAACGGCGCGTCGCGCTCGCGGTCGGTTCATCCGGCGTGCCGAGGTTGACCAGCAGGATGCCGACTTTGCTCTGTGTACCGTGGGTGAATTCGGGTTCAGGTAAATATTTGGGCATGTTTTGTTTTCAACTCTTATAAACAGCGAAGGCGAGGAGCGCCCACGCTGCGATAAACGCTACGCCGCCAATCGGCGTAATCGCGCCGAGCCAGCGCGCGCCGCTGAGGCTTAATAGATAAAGACTGCCGGAAAAAATCACGATGCCTGCGAACATCAACCAGCCTGCATATTTCAGCGCGGCAGACTCGGGAATGTGTGTGGCGACTAATCCGACCGCCAGCAAACCGAGCGCATGATAAAAATGATATTGCACGCCGGTTTGAAATATTGCGAGCATGTCGGCGCTAAGTTTGTTTTTCAGCGCGTGTGCGCCGAATGCGCCGAGTACAACGGCGAGCAGCGCGCTGAGGCTGCCGAGTAATAAGAAGAGTTTTGTGGTTGATTGCATGTATTTGATTATATTGAGTTTTTTATTGATGCTGCGAATGATAAAACATTAGTGATATGACAACGCGCTCGACAATAGTTTCGCGGTGATATCTACAATCGGAATCACGCGCTCATACGCCATGCGCGTCGGGCCGACGACGCCGACGGTGCCGACGACTTTGCCATCGACTTCATACGGCGCGGTGACGACGGAGAATTCGTCCAGTGGCGTCATGCCGGATTCGCCACCAATAAAAATTTTCACGCCCTGCGCTTGCGAACTGATTTCGAGCAATTGCATGAGCGAGCTTTTTTGTTCGAAGGCGTCAAATAATTTGCGCAGGCTGGCCATGTTTGATGACAACTCATGCACGTTTAATAAATTCCGTTCACCTGATAACACGATGCTATCGCCTTCGCGCTGCGCGTCGTGGCCGGTTTCGACCACGGCTTGCATCAATTGCGAAATGTCGCGGTGAAGTTGATTCAATTCTTTTTTCACTGCGTCGCGCACGGCTTCAAATTCGCGTCCGGCGTAATTCTGGTTCAGGTAATTGCCCGCTTCGATCAACTGAGCGGGCGTATAAGATTTGTCGGTGATAATGATGCGGTTTTGCACATCGCCTTCGGCGGTGACGATAATCAGTAACACGCGTTTTTCCGACAAGCGCATGAATTCGACATGGCGAAACGCGGTGCTGCGGCGTTTTGGCGTGACCACCACGCCAGCGAATTGCGTGAGCTCGGATAATAAATGCGACGCTGAGGTGATCAACTTTTGCGGATCGTCCGGGTGCAACTGGCCTTCAAGCTGATTCACTTCGGCTTGTTGCAGCGGCTTGATGGTTAACAACGTATCGACAAAAAAACGATAACCGAGCGGCGTCGGCACGCGACCGGCGGAAGTGTGCGGGCTGGTGATGAATCCCATTTCTTCCAGGTCCGCCATCACATTGCGGATCGAAGCAGGCGACAGCTCCATGCCGGAAAACTTCGACAGCGCGCGCGAGCCGACCGGCTGCCCCTCGGCGATGTATCGCTCGATGAGGATTTTCAGCAGAGATTGGGCGCGGTCGTTAAGCATAGACACACTTTACACGACATTCAGTTGAAGCAAGGGTTCGGCTTGATGGTAATCTATAGCAGTTTTCAGATTTATATTTAACAGTCTTTATGGTTTAATTCATCTATGAACCAACAATTCAAAACAATAGGCCTGATTGGCCGCCCCGATACCCCGACGCTGGCCGACCATATTAAACAGTTGACGCAATATCTCGCCCCGCGCGGGATCAATGTGTTGCTGGAAAAAAGCACGGCGGTGCAAACCGGCATCGGCGTTGCTACCGCGCTGGAATTAAAGCATCTGTGCGGGCAAGTGGATCTGGTGGTGGTGATGGGCGGCGACGGCACGATGTTATCTGCCGCGCGCATAGTTGCGCCGTTTAATATTCCCATGGTCGGCATCAATCTCGGTCGCTTGGGATTTCTAACTGACATTCCGCTGGCCGATATGCACACCATGCTCGGCGGCATTCTCGACGGCGAATATACTTCGGAAAAGCGCTTGTTGCTCAATGCTGAAGTTTTGCGCGGCGGCAAGCAAGTTTTTTCCACCGTTGCGCTGAACGATGTCGTGGTCAGTCGCGGTGCGATGGGCAGCATGATTGAATTTGAAGTTTTTGTGGACGATTTGATCGTGTATAACTTACGCTCCGACGGCGTGATTGTCGCCACGCCGACTGGCTCGACGGCATATGCGCTGTCAGCGGGCGGGCCGATTTTGCATCCGCACTTGAGCGCGTTTACCTTGGTGCCTATCAGTCCGCACACTTTATCCAATCGCCCGATTGTGTTGGCCAGCGATTCCGAAGTTACGGTTAAGCTGATACGCGGCAAAAACGCGCGGGTGAATTTCGACGTGCAATCTTTTTTCGATATTCAAGCCGGCGACGAAGTGTTCGTCAAAGCCCACGCCAATCCGATTCGCTTGATTCATCCCAAAGGCTATAGCTACTACGCCATGTTGCGCGAGAAGCTGCATTGGAGCGAAAAGCTGTAAATGTTGCGCTCACTTTCTATTCGCGATTACGTCATAGTCGATACGCTTGAGCTGGATTTCAGCGACGGCTTCACTGTGCTCACCGGCGAAACCGGCGCAGGCAAATCCATCCTCATTGATGCGCTATCGCTCGCGCTAGGCGAGCGCGCGGAAGCGGGCGTGGTGCGCCCCGGCGCCAGCAAAGCCGAAGTCAGCGCAGAATTTGATGTGGCGAAAACTTCGCCGCTGCGCGATTGGCTGACGCAAAATGATTTCAATGCAGCTGAACAAACCTGCTTATTAAGAAGAGTGGTCGATGCTGCCGGTAAAAGCCGTGGCTTCATCAACGGCAGCGCCGCGACACTGGCGCAAATGCGCGAAGCGGGTGAGATGCTCATCGACATTCACGGCCAACATGCGCATCAATCTTTATTGAAGTCCGATGTGCAACGCAATTTGCTTGATGGTTACGCCGGCTTGCAAACGCAGGCGCAAGAAGTGCGCGCATCACATAAAGCGTGGAACACATTGCATCAAACGAGAATCGCGCGTGAGAAAAATGCCGCGGCATTTGCCGCCGAGCGCGACGGTTTGCAATATCAAGTTAAAGAATTGATTTCATTGAACTTTTCAGATGGTGCGTGGGCGGAGTTACAAGCCGATCATTCGCGCCTCGCACACGCCGCCAGCTTGATCGAAGGCGCGCAACAAAGCCTCGATGAGCTGGAAGAAAACGATAACGCATTGGTGTCGCAAGTGACGTCGCTCACTTCAAAACTGAGTCAGCTAGTTGAATACGATCCGCAATTAAAAGAAGTGATTGATGTGCTGGAGCCGGCACAAATCCAATTGCAAGAAGCGGCGTATGCCTTGCGCCATTATGTCCAAAAACTCGATCTCGACCCCGCGCGATTAAAAGAAATCGAAGCGCGCATGGACGCGATACACAACGCCGCGCGAAAATATCGCGTCAAGCCTGATGGTCTTGCTGCGTTGTTGGTGCAATCGCAAGCACGGTTAGAAGTTTTGGGTGGTGATGAAGGCGATGAAGAACTAGGCAAAAAAGAATCTGCCGCGCACGCAAAATTTCTCGACGCGGCGAAAAAATTATCCGTCGCACGCAAAAAAGCCGCCAAAGAATTCAGCAAAAAAATCACCGACGCCATGCAAACGCTGGCGATGGAAGGCGGCTCGTTTGACGCCGCACTCATCGACCTCGCCGAGCCCAACGCTCACGGCGCCGAGCAAATCGAATTCCGCGTCGCCGCGCATAAAGGCATGACCGCAGGCTCGTTAGCCAAAGTCGCCTCCGGCGGCGAATTGTCACGCGTCAGTTTGGCGATACAAGTCATCGCCAGCAAAGTCGCCGCCGTACCGACGCTGATCTTCGACGAAGTCGATGCCGGTATAGGCGGGCGCGTCGCCGAAATCGTCGGGCAAATGTTGCAAACTTTGGGCAAACAATTTCAAGTGTTATGCGTGACCCACTTGCCGCAAGTCGCCGCCTGCGGCGACCAGCAATGGAGCGTGGCCAAGTCGTCCGCCAACGGCACAGTCCGTTCGCAAATCACCACGCTAGATAAAAAAGCCAGAGTCGAAGAAATCGCGCGCATGTTGGGTGGAGTGAAAATTACTGAGACGACAAGGAAACATGCGGCGGAGATGTTGGGGAAGTAGTAATTTGAATTAGAAACTTTTTAGGAGGCCACGTCGATGAGCAAATTTAATTTTAGTAAGGATTGGCCTGTCTGTATTGCTTTAATTGGGGCCATTGTAGGTATTTTGGGAACGTTAGGTATCGTGCCTTTGCCGCTTTCTAAAGTTTGGCCTGTTGCAATGTTAATTATTAGTTTTGGTTTTTTGTTTTACAAAGGGCAGCATATGATTTTTTGGAAAATCATATTCTTTCTCTTTAATGTATTCTTAGTCTATCTGTCTTTCAAAATATAAATATTTAGCTCGTAGACTGGCCTGAAAAGCCTAACGTTTCTTATTGATAATTAATTCGAACTGTGCAATCTCTTAAAGTTATGCTGGCCTTATCAGCCCAGCTTAAGTTACTTTCAAATTCAATCTGAAACACCGTGTAGCTCAAACAGGTTCTCGCCAACGGCCCCCGATAGTCAGCAAAAATAACGTCGGCACAGAAGGGTGCGTTTTATCTTTCTTCGTATTTACATCGCGT
>JBEEJL010000366.1:0-8144 GCA_041169175.1 Pseudomonadota bacterium
ACATAGGTCATCGCGCCGACACGACTGCGTGCGACTTGCTCAGCCATTGGCTAACTCCGGTTCGCGCTTGATGCCGAATTGTGCAATCCACGCCGGATTGCTGGCGCAGACTTGTATCAACACATCAATGATAGTTGGGTCGAGCTGCGTGCCGCGTACGCGCTCGATTTCTTTCATCGCCGCCTCGTGCGAGCGCCCCGCACGATAGGCGCGCGAACTGGTGATGGAATCGTAAGTGTCCGCCACTGCGACGATGCGACCATGCAGCGGAATGTCTTCGCCTTTTAATTGATGCGGATAGCCGGTACCGTCAAATTTTTCCTGATGATGACGCGCGCCGGGCACGGCATCTTTTAATGCATCGATATGGCGCAGAATTTCATAGCTACGCTCCGGATGCACCATGATGAAAGAGAATTCATCCGGCGTCAGTCGGCCCGGCTTGCATAGCACGGCGTCGGGGATGCCGATTTTACCGACATCGTGCAACAACGAACCCCAGTAAAGATTTTTCAAATTATCTTGCGGTAAGTGCATCGCGCGGCCAATTTCCATCGACAGATAATGCACACGCTCCGAATGGCCGCGCGTGTAGGGGTCTTTCGCTTCTACGGCTTCAATCAAGGCTGCGGCCATTTGTTCAGTGAAATGGCTCTGGGCCTGCAACAACTGTTTGGTTTCGCTCAGCATATCGTTCATACGTGTCAAGGTAGATAGCTGATTAGCCAAAACTTCGCCTAATTTACGATCGCTATTGCTGAAATCGGTTTTATGTTCATGATTGAGTAACACCAGAATCGATACGACGCTGCGATTTTTATAAATCGGACAAGCGAGAATCTTGTACGGCATATCGGTAAAAATATACGAACGACGTGCATCCAGCTTGTCATTCATCACCACCGTTTGGCGTGAGCTGTTTACAAAACGGAATAAATCGCCGCGCATTTCAACCAGGACCAGGTCGAGGTTATGAATCGGTTTGGATAAATTTTCGATGGCAAACGACAACCCGCCGACCGGGCTGACGAAGGCGACCACGTCGGCATCCATATGCTCGGCGCAATTGCGTAGCAGGGCGTTGAATAAGTCTTCGCTTTTATCGTGTTTCTTGACTTGCTCATCAATGTTGTAAACCAGATGCAATTCTTCATAGCGTTCGGATAATTCTTGCGCCATGCCGTTGAGCTCGGACTTGAGTCGATATTCGTCGTGAATAGCAGCGGAGATGTCCTCAAACACTTCAGCGATTTGATCCCATTCAACGGGCACCGTGTCGGACTTGGGCGTAACCGAAGTCAGCGCAAGCCAGCCAAGCGATTTTTCTTTGCCGGTCACCACCGGCTGATAGAGCAGGCTCGTGTCGTCGTCGAGGTCATGGCGTTGCATACCTTCGCCTTGGCAGGACCAACTGAAATTTTCTTTGCTTAACTTTTCTGTTACGTTAATAAAATCACTGCCTTCGCTGCACCAAAGAAGTTTGCCGCTATCGCTAAACGACGCAAGGGGCAAAGTTTTGCCCATCACGCGGCTCAGCCAGCGATGATATTTGGCGAAATCGACTTCTGTGTAGGCTTGATTAGGCATGGGGATTCTCCAATCCTGTTTCATTACTAAAATACTGTTTGAGTCGCGTCAGTAGTTTGCGCGGGCTGAGTGGTTTTTCCAAAAATTCCAGATGCGTAATGGTTTTCACCCAGTCACGCTGATCGCGTTCGGTGGTGGAAGTCATGACTAAAATGAGAAATTTTCGCGTCGGCATATTGGCCTGAATTGACTGACACAATTCTTGCCCGCTCATGCCCGGCATCTGGATATCGGTGATCAGCACGTCCGGTTCATTCGCGGCGATTTTTTGCAGCGCTTCATGGCCGTTGGCCGCTGTGTCAACTTGGTAGCCTTCGGTTTCAAGATTAAGTTTCAGCACGCGGATAACATGCGGCTGATCATCGACAATCAGGACGCGCTTCATGCTGTCGCTCCGGAGTTTATTCTGATTGGTGCTTTTTTGATGGTGATGGAAAATTCTGTGCCTTTGCCCAATTCGCTTTGTACGTTAATTTTTCCATGATGCAATTCAATAATCTCGCGCGCTAAATACAGACCAAGACCATGCCCACCGCGTCCTGCTGCTTCTGGGCTGCTTGAGCGGAAAAACTTTTCGAATACATGCGATTGCTCGGCGGGGCCGATGCCGATGCCGGTATCGCGTACACGAATGACGATTTGGTCATCAATTTCTTCTGCCAACAGCATCACACTGCCGCCGGGGCGATTATATTTAATCGCGTTGGTGAGCAGGTTGTTCACGGCGATGCGGAATAGATCTTTATCCAGCGCAACCGGCGCTAAGTCTGGCGGTAATTTGGCAATGAATTTTAAGTCCTTGCCGCGATCACTTTGCGCCAGGTTGTCGAAAGTGTCTTTGAGTAAATCGACCAGGCGTACCAGCTTGCGCTCGAGCGTGATGTTGCCGAGTTCCATTTTGGAAATCGACAGCAGGTTATTGATTAGCGTGCTCATGCGTTCCACTTCGTCATGAATCACGTTGATGGCTTCGACACGAATGGCTTCATTTTTGCCTGCGTCGCCTAATAAAGTTTCGCTATACATGGCCAAAGTATTCAGCGGTGTTTTGAGTTCGTGCGACACTTGCGCGACAAATTCCGCGCCCATATTTTTGGCGATGTGTTCTTGTGTAATGTCGCGGAACACTACTAAGGTGCCTTGCGTATCATTGCTGTCTTGGCTGGAAAATAACGGATAGGCGGCAGCGGCGATGCGTCGCTCGGCATGATTGGGCGGCGAGTATTCCAGGGTTTCAACCCGGCGTTTCTGCTGGGTTTGCGATTGGAAGCGCGATAAGAATTTGCGCACATCAGGATTGTCACACCATTGCTCCGCGTTTTGTCCAACCACCTTGTCCGTGCTGACGCCAAGTAAGGGTTCAACTTTGGCGTTGGCGAAACTGACAATGCCGGAATCATCCATTACCAACACGGCTTCGGGAATCGCCTGCAACACGGTTTCCATTTTGTCTTTTTTGTACGCCAGCATGCGGTTGGAGGCGATCATATTCATTTTCTCGCCTTCAAAATCGCCAATGCGTTGTTTGGTCAGTTGCATGAATTGGTTAAAATTTTGCACGAAGTTGCCCATCTCGCCAGTTGGGTTGAGTTCAATTTTGGCCGGGCCCATCGAAGCGATTTCTTGTAACTGTTCGCTGATTTTGTCCAGCGGCTTGGTTTCGCGACGGATTAAAAAATAAAACAGCGGCACGAGTAAAAATACCGGCAGGGCCAGCATCGATAAAAATGAGACTTGCTCGGTGTTAAAAGTTTTCGGCTCGAAAAACCCTAAGCGCACAAAGCCTTGCAGCGCGCCCTTGTTCAACACCGGGCCGTAAAACTCGCGCAGTTTGCGGCCATCGCCGGGCGATACCAAGGACTGTTCGCCGTACCAGGCTGCGGGTTCGACATTCATGGTCGCATTCGGAATCAGCGCGCCTGCTGCGGTGACTTCGCCGAGCTGCTTACCTTGCGTGTCGGCAATCAGGCCATAGGCGAAATCCGGATTGCCTTTCAGGTTAAGCAGCGCTTGCAGCAGTGAACTGGCATTTTCTTTAGGGAAAAGTTGCTCATAAGGCACGCCGGAAATGGAGCGAACCGTCGATAAACCCTGCACGCGCATTTGCGCGCGGCGTGATTCGGCCTGCCGCCCAACCAGCAAAAACAGAATCACCGCGATCGCAATAAGCGAGGCGGCGATCATGAGTAGGCCGAGTCGTTGATTTTTAATCTAAAAATAACTTAATATAATCAATTAGTTATAAAATATCGCTAAAGTAGAGTGTTTGCAGCAAATTTATTTGGCAAGACTACCTTAAACCTAGGCTGGCAGAAGTGAACTAGGACACAGGGCGGGTAACAAAGGTTGTCACGCCGGAGAATAATATTCCAGCAAAATGTGAGAGTTGCCGGATGATAATGGTGTAAAACTTTAGCATAATGCAAGCTGATGTGTACGCCGGTCATGCAATCGGCTTGTTACAATGAGTGTTGCTCATTTAATTTCTAAAATCATGTCGCCAAATAAACAGGTCATGCCGGTTATTTTTATCGGCCACGGCAGCCCAATGAATGCGCTGGAAGCTAATCGCTACACGCAAGTCTGGCGACAACTCGGCGCCGAAACGCCAAAACCGAAAGCGATACTGATGATTTCGGCGCATTGGTATATTCCTGGCGTAGCGGTGACAGCGATGGCGCAGCCGAAAACGATTCATGACTTTGGCGGTTTTCCGCCTGAGTTATTTGCGTTTCAATATCCTGCGCCGGGAAGTCTCGCGGTGGCCGAGCGGGTAAAAGATTTGCTCGCGCCGCTTGATGTTGCGCTCGATCGAACTTGGGGGCTGGATCATGGCGCTTGGTCGGTGTTGGCGCATGTGTTTCCTGATGCCGATATTCCAGTCGTGCAGCTGAGTATTGATCGCACTAAGCCGAATCAATTTCATTATGATCTGGGGAAAAAATTGGCAGGGTTGCGCGCTGAAGGCGTGTTGATTTTAGCCAGTGGAAACGTCGTGCACAATTTGCCGCTGATTAACTGGCAAGCGAATACGGCTTATGATTGGGCGACGCGGTTTGAACAAAGCACCAAAGATTTTTTAGCGCGCAATGAACATCAAGCGCTGATTGATTACGATAAACTCGGCAAGGATGCGCAGCTTTCGATTCCGACGCCGGAGCATTATTTGCCCTTGCTTTACATCATGGGTGCGCGTCGAGACGGTGACCAAGTTCAATTCCCGGTGGAAGGAATTGAACTCGGCTCGATCAGCATGTTATCGGCAAAATATTCAATATAATCAATTATTTATGTAAAATACGATAAACGGCGGTTTCGAAATCGACAAAGCCCGGATAAGACGCCGCATCCTGAAATGGCAAAATCTGCGAAGCCCAATAACCGCCAACGCCAGTCTTGCGATCAATCCAGAAATAAGTATTCGCTAGACCCGCCCAAGCTAACGCGCCCGCAGGTCTGCCGGTCGGCAGCGGTTCATCGTTGACCATAAAAGTGTAAGCCCAGGATTTCGAATAGCCGGGAAAAAATTCGCCGTCGTTCGACAATGAAGGAATCGATGTCTTCCATGCGCCAACCCAGCCTTTGGGCGTACCGCTTTTCGACATGCGCTCGACTGTTTCCGCTTTCAACACGCGTCCGTTCGGCCCGTCGCCCTCATTTAATACCATGCGAATAAATTTCATATAGTCGCCGACTGTCGCATATAAACCGTGGCCGCCCATATCCATTTCCGGCGGATCAGGTAATGCAAGATCAGGCACCGGCGTGAGCTTGCCGTCAGCCGCGCGATCGTGAATGGTGACGCGGCGGGCTTTCATCGATGCGTTCATGATGAAGCTGGTGTCATTCATGCCGAGCGGGGTGAAGATGCGTTCTTTCATCACTTCGCCAAGACGCTTACCTCGCTGCTGCTCGACGATGCGGCCGAGCCAATCGATATTGGCGCCGTAAGTCCAGGCTTCGCCCGGATCATGCAACAACACAGTGCGCGTCGAGGCGAAGCTGCTGGAAACGATAGTCGGAATATTTTTTGCCGTGCGATATTTCAAATCGTCGGCGCTGAAAAATTCGTAACACAAACCGGATGTATGCAACATCAAATCGTTCACCGTGATGTCGCGTTTTGGCGGACGGGTTTTTGGTTGGCCCGCTGCGTCAAAGCCATCGAGCACTTGCAGTTCAGCAATCTCCGGCACATATTTTTTCGCCGCGTCTTCGAGTTTGATTTTGCCTTCTTCCACCAACTGCATAACCGTCACGCCGGTAATCGCCTTGGTGGTGGAGAAAATGGCAAATATCGAATCAGTGGTCATTGGCTGGTCTTTGCCCAGCTCGCGTTTGCCTGCCGCGCCTTCGTAAAAATTACCTTTGCGATCCGTCGCCATCGCCACCACTCCCGGCGCGCCCCCGTGCCTTGCCGTGGTGTAAGTTAAAATATTATCGGCTAATTGTTTCAATCCATTGCTCATTTCGTTCTCCTGATTTTGTTAGATGATGAAAAGGATATTCGACTGTGCGGTCCAAAATTTATCGGACAAATTGAACTATAGGAGACAGAAATTTTTTTTCAAGACTAGCTATGAAAAATATAGATGGCTATATACACCAGCGCACTAACTGATTATTTATGTAACGCTGTGTTTCGGATTTGGCGCGTTATAATGCACTACATTTTTTTCAGCAAGGAATAGTAATGAGCACAAAACGAATCGCCGTCATCGCAGGCGATGGCATTGGTAAAGAAGTCATGCCGGAAGGATTGCGCGTCCTGAATGCGGCTGCTAAACGCTTCAAACTAGACTTACAGTGGGACGAATTTGATTGGAGCTGCGATTATTATTTGCAGCACGGCAAGATGATGCCGGACGATTGGAAAGATCGCATCGGCCAACATGACGCGATTTATTTCGGCGCGGTCGGCTGGCCGGATAAAGTGCCGGATCATATTTCGCTCTGGGGTTCGCTGCTGAAATTCCGTCGCGAGTTCGATCAATACGTCAATTTACGTCCCGTGCGTTTAATGCCCGGCGTGCCGAGCCCGCTGGCGAATCGCAAAGTCGGTGACATTGATTTTTATGTCGTGCGCGAAAATACCGAAGGAGAATATTCCAGCGTCGGCGGAAAAATGTTTGAAGGCACCGAGCATGAAACGGTGATGCAGGAAAGCATTTTTACTCGGCGCGGCACTGATCGTATTATGAAATTTGCGTTTGAGTTGGCGAAGACGCGCGCGAAAAAACATGTGACGTCCGCGACAAAATCAAACGGCATTTCCATCTCCATGCCGTATTGGGACGAGCGTTTTGTCGAAATGTCCGCGCGTTACCCGGATATCCGCGCCGACAAATATCACATCGATATTCTCACCGCGCATTTCGTGCGCAACCCGCATTGGTTTGATGTCGTCGTGGCGTCGAATTTATTCGGCGATATTCTTTCCGATCTCGGCCCCGCCTGCACCGGCACTATCGGCATCGCGCCGTCGGCTAACTTGAATCCTGAGCGATTATTCCCCTCACTGTTCGAGCCGGTGCACGGTTCCGCGCCAGACATTTACGGCAAAGCTATAGCGAATCCCATCGGGCAAATTTGGTGCGGCTCGATGATGTTGGAACACTTGGGTTACCCCGATGCGGCGAAAGCGGTCATGTCCGCCATCGAAATTGTATTAGCCGAAGGCCCGCGCACGCCAGACATGGGCGGTAAAGCGACGACCAGCGATGTAGGAAAAGCGGTTGCTTCAGTAGTCGAGACGGTAGGGCGTTAATATTATAACTGTTTGATTAAATTGATTTTTTTATCTAGTTAATTTGCCCGAATTTACCGCTATTGAAATCGTTAATCGCCTGCTCGATTTCTTGCCGACTATTCATCACAAACGGGCCATAGCCGACGATCGGTTCTGCTATCGGTTGTCCCGCGAGTAACAACACGCGCGCGTTTTGTTCTGCGGTAATTTTCACCGAGCTACCTTCGCGACTCAGCATAACCAATTGCGATTTGCTTGCGCTAGCGTTGTCATTAATTTTCAGCGCGCCTTCTTGCACTAACAATAAGGTGGTCCAACCGTCCGGTTGCGGCAACTCGATTGAGTGGCCCGCCCTGAGCTGGATATCCAACACATTCATCTGAGTAAAAGTATGCGCAGGGCCATGGTGGCCTTTATAGTCGCCCGCGATTACGCGCACAGCGCTTGTTGCATCTTCGCCAATCGGCACGCGTGGAATGCTTGTGTCGGTGATGGCCTGATAACCCGGCGTGGCCATTTTATCTTTGGCCGGCAAGTTCACCCATAGTTGCACCATTTGGAATGGCCCACCGGATTGACTATATTTTTCCGAATGAAACTCATCGTGCACAATGCCGCTACCCGCCGTCATCCATTGCACATCGCCTGTGCCGATCACTCCGCCATGCCCGGTCGAATCGCGATGCTCCACTTCACCGGCATACACAATCGTCACCGTTTCAAATCCTCGATGTGGATGCGCACCGACGCCGCGGCGATGTCCCGTGTTCGGCGTGAAGCTAGTCGGCGCCGCATAATCCAGCATCAA
>JBEEJL010000367.1:0-8252 GCA_041169175.1 Pseudomonadota bacterium
TAATACGAATTTCTTTTGTGCCGGGCCCTACGTCGTCGAATGGCTTCCAGTCGGTGGGCTCAAGCCCGGACTGAACTTTTCCTAACTGAAAACCTGCTTCTTTGCGCGAAGCGAGCGGAAATTCCAGTAAATCGCTGTAGGCAGATCCTATCCAACGAATTTCTTTTTCTTCATCGATAGCACTCATATGTATAAAATTATATACAAAAATAAGTGAGTAAGTCAATCTAACGGTTGATAAGTATTAGTTTGATTAAACAGGCCAAATATAAATGGCTGCTTTCAAAATTCTGAATGGACGAAGTGGGGCGATTTAGTCTTTTTGAACGCACTACTTGCCCTTGAGCTGCCAGTCGGAGCTTGCGAATTTTCTTGCAATACTCAGGATTGGCTTGAGCCGACAGCCAGCTTAACGGGCTTGCCAACGCGACTGAGTATTTCCACCAATGTGTCGATGGTGAACTTAGCTGTTTTCTTATTCACCACATCGGACACGCGAGGACGCGAGACCATTATATCCGTCCATAATACAAGCTAAGCTATGCTCAATTTGTGGCGGCTCAGGTTATTTCACCAGCTTTAAAGCTAAGTAACAGGCAGCACAGGGTCGATAACCGCATGTTGCAACTATAATAAGCAGACATTGATTCAATCGCTTAATAGATCATCGACATCAACGATAACTTTGGTTGTAGCGTCTGATCAAATGCGCTGGTATTCCCCGCTACAACGATTCGAGTTTGTCGTTACGCAACCCCACTAACACCGCTTCGCCGCTATCACGATCCAGGCGAAATTCGCCGTAGCGGGCTTTGTTGTAGAGCGCGGCTTTGCCTTCTTCGAAAAAGAATCCATTCGTTCCCAGCCACACGCGGCCTTGGCGAATGCGGTAGCGCAATTTAATGGATTTTGCTTCTGCGGCTGGTCGATAACTGGCGATGTGTTTTTCGTCTAGCGCAATATTGGCAAAACGTATTTCGCCTTCGCGCGGGGCGTCTGCTGGCTTGCTTGGTTCTGCGTTCTGACTCCACGCTCGTTGCAAGGGAAGGTTGATGCCAGTTTCTATATCGCGCGCCAAGCGGAAATTCAAGGTCATATAGTCGCCTTGCATTAACGAGCGCGGATCAACTGGCGCTAAATCCATGTACATCACTTCGCCGTTGCGTTTGATGTTTTCTTTATGCCATATTGAATAATTGACGCCGCCGAATAGCAGCAACGCGCCAAGGGCGATGAGGCCTCGCTTCATCATCGTGATCATGCTGATGTTCCTTGCGGTTTGGTTGTATGCAAGTAATAAGCGACGAGCAGTAACAACGCACCCATAGCTAACATGATCAGCGATTTGATCAGCAACGAGGTGCCGAGAGCGTAATAAAAATGTGAGACATGCAATAACGCGCCGATGAGACACACGCCCATCAGCCTACGACTTTTTAACGCGAAGCCTGCAGCAATGCCGCCAATGGCTGCGATCACGGACAAGAATGGCCACAGCGCGAGCCAGCCGTTATCGGTCAGGTTTCGCATAGACCAATTGAACGATTCAAACGGATGCGAAATTAAGGTAGCAAACGATAAGCCGACAATCAAGCCGGACAGCGCAGGCCGCGCAATCACTTGCCAGCCGCGCGCCATCCAGCGCGCTTCGTAGCGGATTAACCAATACACCAGTGCGGCAACCGGCAACCAACTTATCGCCCAGGCGGCGATGGCGTAAGAGAGGGTTTGCGGTGCTATCGCGCTAAGGTCGTAATTATAGGAACGTGAGCTGGTGAATAAGCCGTAATGGACTGCTGCGGCCAATGCCGCGCTGGCAAACAGCGCAGACAGCATGCGGTGTAGCGCGTTCGGCATGATAAACACCAGCAATAATTCGAGCAGAAACGCGGAAAACGCTGGCCACGCATAACCCGGCTGCAGTTGCGCGACGGCCACGACTAGGGACGCTTGTCCGGCCACTGATAAGGCGAGCGCAAGTTGCGAGACAAAGGCACCGGCGGAATCCATTTTGTATAAACCCCAGGCGGCGGCGATTAACACTGCACAAGCAATCATCATCACCGATGGCGCATTGGGTTGAAAAAATAAAACCCCAATAAAAACCAGCAAGAATATTCCAGCCAACCAGCCGCTCGCACCGAGCATAAAACTGATATACCAAGGACGCTCGACTTGTTTGGCCGCCGCTAACTCGGCGCGCTCGTCGGGCAGCGGCAACTGCAAGGCATTAAGTAATTCGTAACGATTCATCGTCATGTTGATACCACGCTATTTCCGCGCCATGCTTTTACATAATGCATCAGCACAAAGCCTAGCGTCGTTGACGCTGCGATAAGCCACATGGCGAGCAAAAACAAACCGCCAATATCGCGCGGTAAAAAATGAACCATAATATACGTGGTTGAAAGCACCAAGAAGCTCGCGGCGATCAGCGCCAATGGGTAAACATCGCGCTTTTGGCGCAACGTGTAATAAGCAATCGCTGCGCAGATCAACGCGAAGACAGCGAATACGCCGTAATTCTGCGCCGTCATGATACCGATACGATCCCAATTAAATTGCGGCTGAATCACCAACATGCAGGCCATTATTCCGTAAGCAAAGGCGAAGCTGAGCAGCAAACGCGATAACCAATGAGGCGCGGCTTTTGCGTAGCGTGTTGTCGTCGCGAAATGGGCCAGCACAGCGCCGACGAGGTTAACTATAAACGGCAGCATCAGCATAGTAGGTTTGTTGATGCCCCATCGATCAAATAACGCCCACACAAAATCACCGGGGCCGTGCATGCCGGTATAAAGCACGAGGCCGATGTTGAGGATGCAGGCCCACACCGCCCACAGCGCGCCGGACATCGCGGCCAACGCAAACGGCAGCGCGAGCAGCGCCCAGATAAAAAACAACTCATGCACATCCGCGCCGGTTTGGTAGGTTTGCCCAAACAGTGCTAACAATGCGCCGCTCACTAACGTGGCGAGAATAAGTGCGCCGGGGAATATGCCTTGATTTGGCGTAAAATTCGACCGTGCTTTCCACCACGCGACGCCAAGCGCCAGCAGCAACAAAATTTGCACCAGAGCAAAACGCTCGATCACGCTCATGCTTTGCCAATTCGCGGCAACAAAAAATATCAGCCCCGCGCCCATCGCCGCCATCCCCGCCAAACCAAGCGCGCGCACCGCAAACAGCCGCCATGCGGCCGCACTCGGACGATTATCGGTGAGCAGTAATGCGCGCTCGATCATGGGCGTAGAGAGAGAATGCGGGGCAATCAGCGTATCGAGCTCGTGTCGATTCATTTTTGATTTAAAAGCACTTTTTGTTAAGGGGTTTTTGCGTGAACTTCAGGCGAAATCCATGTTCTTATACTATAACAAAGTATGCATACTATTTAATATCGTCTCAGTAAGGAATCCACATGAATAGCAAAACCATCAAACTCAGCCGCAGACAATTATTGAAAGGCAGTGTACTCGTCGTCGGCGCGGCGATCGCCGGCACCACCGCAGCCCGTCATGCATTGGCACAAGCTGCGCCCAAAGCGGCGAAGGCTGCCTTTCAATATCAGGACAAGCCCAAAGACGGAAAAAAATGTCTTAACTGCTCACTCTATATTCCCGGCGCGAAGGGTCAATGTAAAGTAGTCGAGGGCGACATCAGCCCGGAAGCTTGGTGTATCGCCTATGTGGAAGCGCCGAAAAAATAAGGCTCTTTTTCGCTCAATAAAAAAGCGCACGGTTCAGGCTGTGTAAAAAGTCAGGCCGACCTCATCTTATGATGAGGTCGGCCTTTTACAATGCTCTCTATTCGTTTTTTTTGACCCGGGGTATGGTTATCCCGCCCCCTAAATCAATGCCCTTCTGACTTTTTACACAGCCTGGGTTGTGCGCTTTTTTGTTTCTGCTTTAACCGCTATTTCTTAACCCCGCCGCCACGCCATTAATCGTTAAATGAATCGCGCGCTTAACTGCCTCATCAGCGTCGCCACTTCGATAGCGTCGAATTAATTCAACTTGCAAATGATTGAGCGGGTCGATGTACGGCGTGCGGTTGCGGATGCCGCGTAACAATGACGGATTGGTTTCGAGCAATTCTTTTTGTCCGGTGATTTCCAACAACGCATCGCGCGTGGCGCGCCATTCTTTTTCAATGCGGGTGAAAATTTCTTGGCTTAATTTTTTGTCGCTGACTAATTCGGCGTAGCGTGCGGCGATGCCGAGATCGGATTTGGCTAACACCATGTCCATATTCGACAACATAGTTTGAAAGAACGGCCAACGTGCAAACATGTCTTTCAGCAGCTTTAAGTCTCCATTTGTAACCTGTTGTTTATATTGAAGTATTGCGCTGCCGAAGCCGTACCAGCCAGGAATCATCGAGCGGTTTTGTCCCCAGCTGAATACCCACGGAATCGCGCGTAAATCTTCGATGCGATCGGATTTTTTTCTTGATGCCGGACGTGAGCCGATGTTGAGTTCGGCGATTTCGGATATCGGCGTGGCCTCGCGGAAAAATTGGGTGAAGCCTTCGGTTTCGTACACCAGCGAGCGATAAGCTTTGAATGCGCTGGCGCTCAAACTTTCCATCACTTTAAAAAATTCTTCAGAATGTTCGACGCTTTCGTCGCGTTTGAGCAAGGTCGCTTCAAGTGTCGCCGCCGCCAGCGTTTCCAAATTACGCCGGCCGATTTCCGGGTTGGAATATTTACTTGCGATGACTTCGCCTTGTTCGGTCAATCTGATTTGTCCGTTCACGCTGCCGGGTGGTTGCGCGAGTATGCCGAAATAGCTCGGCCCGCCGCCGCGCCCGACCGAGCCGCCGCGGCCGTGGAACAAACGCAATTCAACTTTATGTTTAGCGAATACTTTCACCAACTCGACTTCGGCTTTGTGCAATTCCCAATTTGCCGTCAAAAATCCGCCGTCTTTGTTGCTGTCGGAATAACCGAGCATGACTTCTTGCGTGTTTCCGCGCGAGACGAGCAATTGCATGTAATACGGCAGGGAAAATAATTCATCCATGATGTTCGCACCATCGCGCAAGTCGCCAATGGTCTCGAATAGCGGAATGATATTCATATGCAAGGTCGGCGTGTCGCCTGGCTCGAGCAAGCCGACTTCTTTTAATTGCAACGCGACTTCAAGCAGATCGCTCACTGATGCCGTTTTGGAAATAATGTGATTGGGCATCGCGGCGCGGCCAAAGCGCTGATGGATATCCGCTGCGGCGCGGTAGATGCGGCATTCTTCGGCGGTTTCTTCCGTGTAAATAATATGCGGCGAAATAAGCGGTCGCGGACTTTGAATTTCTTTCAGCAAAGTTTGCACGCGCATTTTTTCGTCTAGTTCAGCGTAATTTTTTACTACGCCTGCACGCGCGAGTAACTCGGCAACAGTACGGTCCAAGGTGTCGCTGACTTGGCGCATATCGAGCGGCGCCAGATGGAAACCAAACACTTCTACCGCGCGGCGCAGCGGTCGCAACTTGCCTTGCGCCAACCAAGTGGATTTGTGTTGATTGAGCGAGTCTATAATCACATCGAGGTCGGCCAATAATCCTTGCGGGGAGGCATACGCAGGCGCATCGCCGACTGCGGGGGGATTGGCTTCCTCACGCAACAAATGGCGCATAGTCGCGGCGAGCCGAGTGTAGATGCCGGTGAGCGCGCGGCGATACGGCTCTTCTGCGCGGCTGGTGGAATGATCAGGCGACGTCTCAGCTAAGGCTTTTAACGCCGGGCTGATGCCGACTAATTTTTCCGACAGACTGAGTTCACTGCCGAGCTCATTGATGGTTTGCAAATAATAATGCAGGGCAACTGACGAGTGCCGCTGCATCGCGCGTAGCGTGACATCATGCGTAACAAACGGATTACCGTCGCGATCGCCGCCGATCCAGCTGCCTAGGCGAAAAAACGGCGGTAGCTCTATGGCCTCGCCGAAAGCGGCATGTAATGCCGTTTCAATTTCGCCATACAGCTTGGGCAATTCCTTCAAAAAGGTGTAACGGTAATACGACAGTCCGTTTTCAATTTCATCATGTACGCGCAGTTTGAAGGTACGCAATTCGCTGGTTTGCCACAGCGTGAGAATTTCGCGCTTGAGGTCGTCTTCGGTTTCTTTGTTTTCATCCGGCGTCAGCGTCATGCGATCACGCGCATTCATCAGACGGGCGATTTCGAGTTGGCAATCGAGAATACTTTTGCGTTGCACTTCAGTCGGGTGCGCAGTGAGCGTGGGCGAAACCAAGGCGCTATTGAAAAATTTTTGCACCGCGCTCGTCTCTACGCCCGCTGCTTTGATTTGCGTCAACGCGCGCGCCATGCTGCCTACCTGCGCCTCGGAGCCCGCGACCAGATGCGCGCGGCGGCGGCGGTTGTGATGCAAATCTTCGGCAATATTAGCGAGATGGGAAAAATAGGCGAACGCACGTACGACTGAAATGGTGTTGCTGTTCGATAATTGATTCAGCACGGATTCCATTTGGCGCCGCTCTTCCACATCGGCATGTTTGCGATAGCGCACTGCCGTTTGGCGAATAGTTTCGATCAGCGCGAAGGTTTCGTCGCCTTCTTGATCACGCAATGTGTCGCCCAACAATTTGCCGAGCAAGCGAATATCGTCGCGCAAGGGCTGGTCTTTGCTGGTCTGGTGGACATCTAGGCTATTAGGCAAATCATTCATAATGTTATTTGTTTTCGCGGCTGGATTGGGTCGGATGACATGATAAAATCAACTTTTGTTTACGTGGAACAATATTGTGCCGATTCCTAAGAAGCTGATTATCGCGTCGCGTGAAAGTCGGCTGGCCATGTGGCAGGCCGAATACATCCGCGACCGCCTGCTGGAATTATATCCGCAAATGGACGTGTCGATTCTCGGTATGACGACGCGCGGCGATCAGATTCTTGACCAACCGCTGGCGAAAATCGGCGGCAAGGGTTTGTTCATCAAAGAACTCGAAGTCGCGCTCGACGAAGGTCGCGCGCATATCGCGGTGCATTCGATGAAAGACGTACCGATGAATTTGCCTGATGGATTTTCGCTCAGCATCATCGGCCAGCGCGAAGATGCGCGCGATGCGTTTGTCTCCAACGATTACGCTTCGCTCGACGCGCTGCCTGACGGCGCGATTGTCGGCACTTCAAGCTTACGTCGCGAAGCGCAAATCCGCGCGCGTTACCCCAAATTAAACATCCAATCACTGCGCGGCAATGTGCAGACGCGTTTGCGCAAACTGGATGAAAAAAATTATGCGGCCATTATTCTTGCCGCCGCCGGATTAAAACGGCTCGGTCTGGGTGATCGCATCAAAGCCTTGCTTACGCCGGAACAAAGTCTGCCGGCCGTCGGGCAAGGCGCGCTCGGCATTGAGATAAAATCACAACTTATTGATTATATTGAACTATTTAAACGATTCGAAACCTCGTCCACTAACGCTTGTGTGCTCGCTGAGCGCGCGTTTTCGCGTCGCCTGTCTGGCAGTTGTGAAGTGCCGCTTGGCGGCCACGCGCACATTATAGAAAACGGTATTTTGCTCACCGGCTTTGTCGCCACGCCTGATGGCAAACAAATGCTCCGCGCGAGCATGCGCGGCAAACGCAAAGACGCAGAAAAAATCGGCACCGATTTAGCCGAACAAATGCTCGCGTTGGGCGCGGATAAAATTCTGGCCTCATTGGAATCAACCACGCAATGAGCGTCGATTTACGCGGTCTTGGCCTATTGATTACACGGCCCGCAGCGCAAGCACAGCGCTTGGCACATAAGATTCTGACTGCGCAGGGCGAACCGATTCTATTTCCTACGCTGGAAATAGCCGACACGGATAAGCCTGAAGCCGCTGGCGCAATACTGGCTTCGTTAGGCAGTTTCGACTGGGCGATTTTCATTAGCGCCAACGCGGTAGAAAAAACTTTTTCATTGATGGGGCAAGCTGCTTGGCCGGAAAAATTAGCCGTTGCGGCGATAGGCGCTGCGACGGCCGAAGCCTTGCGCAATCATGGTCTAAAAAAAATCCTCTCGCCGGTAGAAAATTTCGACAGCGAGGCTTTGCTGGCGCTGGCTGAATTTCAAACAATTAAAAATTTGCGCATAGTTATTTTTCGTGGTGAAGGCGGGCGCGAGACGCTCAAGCAGACTTTAGCCGCGCGCGGGGCAGAGGTGATTTATTGCGAAACCTATCGTCGAATTAAACCTGTTGCGCCAATTAACTATTTACTGCAATGTTTGGCGCAAAAAAAAATTCACGCC
>JBEEJL010000368.1:0-8238 GCA_041169175.1 Pseudomonadota bacterium
CCGAAGTGCAAATCATCGACGCAGAAGAGATCGCGCGCTCGGCAGGCGCATCACTGACGTCGTTGTTACAAGCGAGAGCGAGCATTGAAATCAGCAACACCGGCGGCGCGGGACAGCCGAGCGGCATTTTTATGCGCGGCACCAATAGCAATCATGTAGTGATTTTGCTTGATGGTGTACGTATCAACTCGGCAACATTGGGCACGACGGCGCTGGAACATATTCCGCTGAATCAAATCGAGCGTATCGAAATTGTTTCAGGCGCGGCGAGCAGCCTTTATGGCGCGGATGCAATCGGCGGCGTGATTCACATTATGACCAATCGCAGTCATTACGCAGGCGATAAGCTGCAATTATCTGCATTGTGGGGGTCGGAAAAAAATTCAAATTATTCAATAAGTTACAACGGTAAAACGGAGGCGACGCAATTCCAATTCGGCGCGGGTTTTGCCGAGAGTGATAGCCGTTCGGCCACGAATGAGCGCGTCGCATTTGGTTTTAATCCCGATCGCGATCCGTATCGCAACAAAAATTTTCGCTTGGGCATTTCGCGCGAAATATCGCGCGATCATTTGCTCGGTGTGGCGTATGTGCGTAGCCACGGCGTGACGCATTTCGACAGCGACCCGACGACCGATGACATCAATCGTCAGACGCTCGATACATTGAAATTAGAATCGTATAACCGTTTCACCGAAGGGTGGGATTCATTATTCCGCCTTGCCCGCAGCCGTGATCAGATCGAAACGTCAGGCGGCTTTTCGAGCCGCTTCGCGACAAAACAAAATCAATTGCAATGGGAAAATCGCATCAAAAGCGACTTCGGTACGATCACAACCGGAGCGGACGCTACGCGACAACAAGTCGATAGCGATACCCTGTTCAGCCAAACACAGCGCGACATTAAGGGCGTGTACCTCGGTATCATTCAGGAACAGGACGCGCATCAGTGGCAACTCAACGCGCGTCACGACAATCTCAGCGGCTATGGCGGTTACGATGTTGGTAGTGTTGCTTATGCCTACAAAATTCAGCCAGGGTTTCGCGCTTTGCTGAATGCAGGTACCGCATTCAAGGCACCAAGTTTTAATGATTTGTATTATCCCGAGGCATTCGGCTACAAAGGTAATCCGAATTTGAAACCCGAGCGTTCGCGTAATGTCGAAGCGGCGCTGGAATATCGCGAAAGCAATAGTTCGGCCCGCCTCACCCATTACCGCAATCAGTTGAATGATTTGATCGTGATTAATCCTGATTTTAGCAGCGTAGAAAATCTCGCGCGTGCGCGCATTGTCGGCACCAGCTTGCGTTTGAACGAAACAAAAAATAATTTCAACACGCACATTAATATAACCTGGCAAAAAGCCATAGATGCTGACAGCAATAATCAATTGCCGCGTCGCGCCCGTCGCTACGCCAGTGTCGGCGCCAGTTATCAGAGCGGCGGCACGCAATATGGCGGCGACATCATCGCCAGCGGCGCTCGTTACGATTGCCCGATTAATGCGCTGAGCAATCGTATGGGCGGTTATGCGCTGCTCAATCTGTTCACACGGATGAAGCTGTCTGATTCGCTCAACCTGCAAGCACGAATTGAAAATGCGGCGGATAAAAATTATGAATTTGCGCAGGGCTACAACACAACGGGACGGCGATTTTTTGCCGGGTTGGAATGGCAGGCTAAATAGCAGTTCGCCGCACCGCTTAGGTTATAATCGCCGTGTGGAAAAAACCTATATAAATCAAACAATACTCTTCGAGGCTGTGCATGTCTGAACACATGAATAGCCGCGCGCTTTATTCTCGCTTGTTGCGTTACGTGCGCCCGCACTGGCGCATGTTTGCGTTATCGATTGTCGGTATGGCCCTGTCGGCGCTCACCGAAGCGGCGTTACCGGCGCTGATGAAGCCCATGCTCGATGGCACGTTCGTCACCAAAGATCCGACCTTGATGAATCTGGTGCCGCTTGCGTTAATCGTCATATTTATCGTGCGCGGTGTGTCATCGTACATCAGCGTGTACGGCATTAGCTGGGTGGGTAATCGTTTGGTGAAAGATTTGCGCAGCGAAATGTTCCGCAAGTTATTATCGCTGCCGACTAAATACTACGACGACCACGCTACGGGCAATCTGGTTTCCAAACTGACTTTCGACGTGACACAAGTAGCATCCGCTGCGACGAGCGTGGTGACGGTTGTCGTCAAAGATTCGTTAATTATTCTTGGTTTGGTTGCCTGGCTGCTGTATTTGAATTGGAAACTCACGCTGATCTCGCTCACGCTCACGCCGATTATGGCGTTCATTGTCATCAAGTTTGCGCAACGTCTGCGGCGCAATAGCCGCGAAGCGCAAAAAACGATGGGCGACATGACGCAAGTTTTGGGCGAAACAGTTGATGGGCAACGCGTAGTGAAAATTTTCGGCGGGCAAGATTACGAGGCGACACGCTTTGCCGACGGCACTGAACGCGCGTTCCGTTTTAACTTGAAACAGGATATCGCATCGGCGGCGACTACATCCCTGGTACACATTACGGCGGCCGTGGCAGTAGCGATCATAGTCTATCTCGCCACGCAGCAATCACTCGCCGACAAAACGACGGTGGGCGAATTCGTTTCGTTCATCGTCGCGATGATGATGTTATTAGGCCCATTAAAACGCCTGACGGATGTGAACGCGCAAATGCAGCGCGGCTTGTCCGCCGCAGAAAGCGTGTTCGCGCTGATTGATGAGTCCTCTGAATCTGACAAGGGCAGTGTTACCATGGGTCGCGCAAAAGGCCAATTGGATTTTGAACAAGTTAATTTTCATTACCGCGACGACGCCAAAGCTGCGCTTAGCAGCATTAATCTGCATGTCGCACCCGGCGAAACGGTCGCGTTAGTCGGCGCATCCGGCAGCGGCAAAACCACCTTGGTGAATTTGATTCCGCGTTTTTACCAAGCCACATCGGGGGCGATTAAACTCGATGGTCAAAATATTTCCGACCTTACGTTGGCTAGTTTGCGCGCCAACATCGCGCTGGTGAGCCAGGACGTAGTGTTATTCAACGACACGCTCGCCGCCAACATCGCTTACGGCGCTTTAGCCAGCACATCTGAGGCCGACGTGATTCGCGCCGCCGAAGCTGCGCATGCGATGGAATTCGTACGCGCTTTGCCTGAAGGCTTACAAACCATGATCGGCGAAAAGGGTCTGCGTCTTTCCGGCGGGCAGCGCCAGCGTTTAGCGATTGCGCGTGCGCTGCTAAAAAATGCGCCAATTCTAATTTTGGACGAAGCCACTTCTGCACTCGATAGCGAATCCGAACGCCATGTGCAGGCGGCGTTGGAAACCTTGATGCAAGGCCGCACGACGATAGTCATTGCGCATAGACTGTCCACAATTGAAAACGCGGATCGGATTGTGGTAATGGAAGAAGGACGCGTCGCTGAAGTAGGCAAGCACAAAGAACTTATCGAGCGCGATGGGCTTTACGCAAATTTACATCGGATTCAGTTTCAGCAGACAGACACGCAACACTGACGCTGGTTTACTTCGCCAGCATTAATGCCTCGATTAGGTGTTGCGCGCTATTTTCACTTTCAAGTATTCTTCCTGCATTTTGCGCATTCACCTGATAGTCGGTAAATCGGGCCCGTATGGTTTCCACTGCGTTGTGAATGCTTTGCACGCTGCGATCTTGTAGGACGACGCCTGCATCAAATCGTCTGACAATATTTGCCATCCATGTTCCGTCGGTTGTGATGACCGGGGCGCCTGCGCGCAACGCATCCAGCGTGACGCCGCTGACGCGATCGGCGAAATCAAGCGGGTCATACGGCTGCAAACAAATCGCGCCGTCATATAGGGCACGATAAGCATCAGCCGATAAAGTTTCGCGTTGCCTAATTAACGCCGTGTAGAGAATGCTATCCAGCCGATTGATTTCTGCGCGTGCGGCGATATCCACTTTGCCGTAGTGCTCCGCAGAGGTTTGGATAGAGACCGGAATGGATAATTTTGATCTGCTTAAAAACTCAATATAATCAATAGTTTGTGATAAACCTTTATCTTGTCGTGCTGCGCCAGCAATCAGCACATATTTAAAGCTATGGTGGCTTGATGCGGCAGTAGCGGCCACGGGGTAAGGGATTTGTTTAACAGAATGAAAACCGCATTCACGCAAATTATTTGCTGCAGTTTGGGTGGTGGTGAGTAAATTAAATTCTGGCCGACGCTGCGCCATTTTTTCTAGCTGGCGTTTTTTTTTGGCGCTCAAACTCAACCAGTGCACATAAAAATATATTTTATTATCGTACGTATGATTACCGGCAGCCCAATGCATTAATTGCATATCGGTGCGCCCGGCGGTGCTGATAAAAATTTTCCCTGGTTGTTTGAGCAGACGGCGATATAAAAAATAGGCTTGTAGGCGGCGCAAGCGTCGGGAAAAATAGGCTTGCAGTTTTAATCCAGGCAGCGACGTCAGTTGCGGCAGATGAATTTGTTTATCACCCCAGACAACCAATGGCGGACGATTTTGGCAAGCCGCCAGATTAGCAATCAAGCTGTGGCAATGGCCGGCTTCGTCGCGCAGAGTCGGTTCGATGATATGAATCGGTTGGTTAATAGTAGATAACATCAACGAGCCATTGTTGCGGCAGATTTTTGTAGCTGGGCAAGTTTAAGGTAACGGTAGTAAGTTCCTTCGCCGTGGGCCACGGCTTGCGCGAAGCCCGCGCTGCCGTCGAGAAAACCCCTGCGCAGAATATACGCGCGGAAAAAAGCCCATGCGCCGCGCAGCAGGGCGGTAGGCAACGAAGAGCGGCGGCCTTGTGCCAACATCATCTTTGCCCCTGCGCTCGAATAAGCATTCATTTTGCCCAGCACATGATCAAGATCGCGCATGGATTCATGCATGAGGTGTTGTTTAAGCGTGGTGATTTCGCCTGTCACCAGCACGCGTTCGTGTACCAGATCGTCGCTGAAGCGACACTGGCTTTTACGAAACAGACGAATAATATAATCCGGCCACCAGCCGCCGTGCTTGAGATAGGTGCCGCAAAAGCTGGATAATCGCGGCATCTGGTAGGCGACAGTTTTTGCCTTTTTCAATTCAGCCAATATTTCATCACGCAGTTCCGGCGTCACCCACTCATCCGCATCGAGCGACAATACCCATTCATGTGTAGCCAAATCGAGCGCGCGATTTTTCTGCGGGCCGAAACCGGGCCAATCGGGGGTGACGCTGACTTTCGCGCCGAGCTCGCGACAGATTTCGGCAGTGCTATCTGTACTGCCGGAATCAACCACGATAATTTCATCGGCCCATTTCACCGATACGAGGCAGCGTCGAATCGACGCGGCTTCGTTTTTGGTGATGATGATGACAGAGAGCGACACGCTTATCAGGCGACGTTATTGCAGAATAGATTTGATGGCGGCGATGACGCGCGTCTGATCGTCATCCGTCATCTTGGTGTAAAGCGGTAAGCTGACAGCGCCTTCATACACTTTATCCGCGTGTGGGAATTGGTCAGGCTTGAGTTTGTATGTGTCGCGCCAATAGGAAAATAAATGCAGCGGAATGTAATGTACGCCGCAGCCTATGCCGAGCTCGGACATCTTGATAATGAAGTCATTGCGCTTCACTTTTGCGATGTCGCTGACACGAATGACGTAGAGATGCCAGGAATGGGTGTCGCCATTTTGCGGGCGTGGCGGCAGTAACAACGGCAAGCCCTTGAGTTCGGCATCGTAGCGCGCGGCCATGGCAGAACGTCGAATATGAAAATCATGAATTCGCTTGAGCTGATGAATGCCGATGGATGAGGCGATGTCGGTCATATTATATTTATAACCCGGCGCGATAATGTCGTAAGACCACGCGGGCTTGGTTGAGGTATATCGATTAAACGTATCGTGGTCCATGCCATGTAAACGCATCACGCGTATGCGTTTCGCCAGCGCCTCATCGCGCGTGACGACCATGCCGCCTTCGCCGGTGGTGATCGTTTTGGTTGGGTAAAAACTGAACACGGTGACGTCGCTTTCCAAAGTGCCGATCAGTTTGCCGCTCGACGTCGTCGGCAAGGCATGTGCTGCATCCTCGACGACTTTGAGATTATGTTTGCGCGCGATTTGTAAAATAGCGGGCATGTCCGCCGCCATGCCGGCAAAGTGAACCGGCATGATGGCTTTGGTTTTGGGGGTGATCGCCGCTTCGATTTTTTTCGGGTCGATGCAAAATGTGTTTGGATCGATATCGACAAACACCGGGTTCGCGCCCATGTAGCGTATGACTTCTGCGGTAGCAGTGAAAGTATGGGGGGTGGTGATGACTTCGTCGCCCGCGCCGACGCCGACCGCTTCCACAGCTAAATGCAAACCGGCAGTCGCAGAATTCACTGCAGCGGTATGCACATCGCCGCCGAGAAAAGCGGCGAAGTCAGCTTCAAAGCGTTTGGTTTTAGGGCCGGTGGTAATCCAGCCGGAGCGAAGTGAATCGACGACTTCGTTGATTTCATCTTCGCCGATGTCGGGTAATGCGAATGGAAGGAATTTGTCCGCCACAGAGACTTTCTAAAAATCAATTAGAATCAATTGATTATTATACAGTCTGGAGTGATTTTTGAAAGTCTGCAAAAGCCTTGAGTAATCCGTCTTTCATCGGCATTTTCGCCTGCCAACCTAGTTTGTTTAGTCGAGATACATCGAGTAATTTTTGCGGTGTGCCGTCAGGCTTGCTGGTGTCGAAGACTAATTTCCCCTCGAAGCCCACTGTTTGCGCAACGAGATTGGCGAGTTCTTTGATGGTGATGTCATGGCCGACGCCGACATTGACGAATTCACCCACTGATTTTGCATCATGATTTTCCATCAGGAATACGCAAGCATCGGCTAAATCATCGCTGTATAAAAATTCGCGCCGTGGCGAGCCGGTTCCCCAGACAATCACTTCTTTATCGCTGCGTTGTTTGGCTTCATACATTTTGCGCATCAACGCCGGCAACACATGCGAGTTATTCAAATCGTAATTATCGCCGGGCCCATACATATTGGTCGGCATCACGCTGATAAAGTTTGTGCCGTATTGCGCGTTGTAAGCGCCGCATAATTTGATACCGGCGATTTTGGCAATGGCATAGGGTTCGTTGGTCGGCTCAAGCAACCCTGTCAACAGATGTTCTTCTTTCATTGGCTGCGGCGCGAGCTTGGGGTAAATGCAACTGGAGCCGAGGAACATCAATTTTTTCACGTTGTTTTTGTACGCGGCGTGAATGATGTTGGCTTCCATCATCAAGTTTTGATAAATGAAATCCGCGCGATAAATATTATTCGCCTGTATGCCGCCAACTTTTGCCGCTGCTAGAAACACATGGTCAGGTTTTTCTTTAGCGAAAAACTCTTCGACAGCCTTCTGGTTAAGCAAGTCGAGTTCGCTGTGCGTGCGGTTAACAAAGTTGCCGTAACCGGCACTTTGCAGGCGACGCACAATCGCCGAACCAACCAGACCACGATGACCGGCAACAAAAATTTTATCTTGCTTGTTCATGCTATTACTCATTACCGTCATAGGCCGCGAAGCCGTGTTTTTTCACCAGCTCATCACGTTGTGAAGATTTCAAATCTTCACGCACCATTTCGGCGACCAGTTCATCAAAGGTAATTTTAGGTTTCCAACCTAGTTTTTGGTGCGCTTTGGTCGCGTCGCCCAAAAGTGTTTCGACTTCAGTCGGGCGGAAGTAGCGCGGATCGACGGCGACGATGCATTTACCTTTTTCGTCGTAAGCTTTTTCATCCACGCCCTTACCTTCCCAGCGGATTTTCATCGCCAGCTCTTTGGCGGCGGCGTTGACAAAATCACGCACGCTGTATTGCACGCCGGTGGCGATAACAAAATCTTCCGGTTTTTCCTGTTGCAACATCAGCCATTGCATTTCGACATAGTCTTTGGCGTGGCCCCAATCGCGTAGTGAATCCATATTGCCCAGATACAGACAATCTTGCAGATTAAGTTTGATACGTGCCAGTGCGCGGGTGATTTTACGCGTCACAAACGTCTCGCCGCGCAGAGGGGATTCGTGGTTGAACAGGATGCCGTTGCAGGCATACATGCCGTAGGCCTCACGATAGTTGACGGTAATCCAATAGGCATAGAGCTTTGCCACCGCATACGGTGAGCGCGGGTTGAAGGGCGTCTTTTCCGTTTGCGGCACTTCCTGGACTCTGCCGTAGAGCTCGGACGTCGAGGC
>JBEEJL010000369.1:0-4614 GCA_041169175.1 Pseudomonadota bacterium
AATGCGCCGTTGAGCGGCAAATGACGACGGCCGATATTGACGCCTGGCGTGTGGGTCGGAATGATCGCCAAGGTAATGCCGAGATCTTCTTTTTCGCCGATTAAATGATTCGGATCATAAAGTTTGAACGCCAAACCCAACAACGTGGCGATCGGGCCGAGTGTGATGTAGCGTTTTTCCCAAGTCAGACGCATACCGAGCACTTCTTTACCTTCGTGCATGCCTTTGCACACAATACCGAAATCGGGAATCGAACCGGCGTCGGAACCGGCATCGGGGCCGGTCAAGGCGAAGCAGGGAATCTCGTGGCCCTTAGCCAAGCGCGGCAAATAATAATTTTTTTGCTCCTCGGTGCCGTAATGAATCAGCAACTCGGCGGGGCCGAGCGAATTCGGCACCATGACGCTGACGGCGGCGGTGCCGCTGTGGCTGGACAATTTCATGACGACTTCAGAATGCGCGAAAGCAGAAAACTCCAACCCGCCGTATTTTTTCGGAATAATCATGCCGAGAAAACCTTGCGCTTTGATGTAATGCCACACGTCCTGCGGTAAGTCATACAACTCGTGCGTGACTTCCCATTCATTCACCATGCGGCACAGCGCTTCGGTCGGGCCGTTGAGAAAGGCTTGTTCTTCCGCCGTCAAAGTTGGCTTGGGAAAGGCGAGCAGTTTTTTCCAATCTGGACGCCCACTGAATAAATCACCTTCCCACCACACCGTTCCCGCTTCGAGTGCTTCTTGTTCGGTTTGCGAGACGGCCGGCAGAATTTTTTTATACCAATTAAATAACGATTTACTGACCAGCTTGCGTCGCAGCGACACCACATTCAACAACGCGGCGACCGCCAGAAACAAAATCACCACCGTCACCAGCGCCGCGCCGTGCAACATACCTTCTGCCGCAAGCATGGCGATACCCACGCCAACCGCCGCAGCCCACAACCAGCCCGGCGCGCTGAAATAAGCTAAAGCCCAGGCTAGGGCAACGCAAACAACTATTGACGCAGCAATGGTGGTGATCATGGTGTCTCCTCGCTGGCGCCTCGTGGCGCAGTGTATTTATTTGATTAAATTAAGAAACTTTAGCAAGTACGGTCGGTGCATGCATAGTGGCGGGCGCCTGCAAGCCAGCGCACAAAAACGGCAACAAGCGCTTAACCACGGTTTGCGGATAGCTGCCATCACTCAATTCATATTTGGCAACCAGTCGTAAAGCGTCTGTACCTGATTGAGTATAGGAAATAGATCCAAAAACGAAATGCATGCGCCAGACTAATTCTTCTGCAGACAAATGGGGCAGCGCTTTTTTCAGCGCAGCTTTGAAGCGCTTGATGACTTCCTTGTTTTGGTTATACAAGATGTCGCGCACGCCGCCGGAAGGTTCACTATACGCCCGCCCGAGCAATTGGGCGAACAAGCGCGCGCCGTCGTTGGCGCTGCCTTCGTTGACAAATGCGCTGCCGATAAAGGCTTCGACGATAGTTTCCAATTTCAGCGGCGCACCTTCGGCGAGCGATTCGAGCCGGTCGAGATGGCCGAGGCGCTGGCGGTTAAGCGGACCGAGGCGGCGCGTAAACACGGCTTCGATCAAGGCGTCTTTCGAGCCAAAATGGTAATTCACTGCGGCCAAATTGACTTCGGCTTCGGCCGTAATCATACGCATCGACGTGGCGGCAAAGCCGTGCTGCAAAAATAGGCGCTCGGCGGCTTCGAGAATGCGGCTTGGGGTGTCTTGGGGCGCTTTGGGCGACAGGCGATTTTTAATAGGTATGGCAGCCATATTTTCTCCTGAAAAATAAGATGCTGATTTAATTAGAATATTTGATTTTATGAATCAAACGTTCGTTTAAATTACGCCGTTGCTAGGGCTTTGTCAACAAGCATAAGAACAGCAAGTTTCTCATATCCTCTCGACAGTAATTTAAGTAGTCGTTTCGACTACATAAACATTTCTGCATGGGATGAAAGCTGGGAGGGGAAGCTTATAAGACACGGAAATAATAACTATTTGATTATATTAAATTATTTTTATTCAACTTCGAGAAACTTGTCGATCACTCTGTTTGAAACGATAATAGAATCATTAGCTTGCTAAATAGTGGCTCTTCGATATTCAATTTTTGTACATTTATCCAGAACCACTTTTAAACCAGCCGTTTCGGCGACTTTTGCTGCTTCGTCATTAATGACGCCAATCTGCATCCATAAACACTTTGCGCCAACTGCCACTGCATCATGGGCAATGGCTAGCATTTCTTCGCTGCGACGGAAGCAATCGACGATGTCGATTTTATCCGGCACTTCGCGCAGGTTGGCGTAACATTTTTCACCCAATACCTCAGTCAATTTCGGATTCACCGGAATAATGCGAAAACCTTGCTGCTGCAAATAAAGCGCGACGTTGTAACTCGGCCGTGCCGGGTTGTCAGACAAGCCGACGACGGCGATGGTTTTGCAATTGGTGAAAATGGCTTTAATCTCTTTTGCGTTCAACGTCATGTCTTTTTTCCCGATAAGCGCGGCATGCCGAGGGGCAAAGTTTTGACATAGTCTTCAAACAAACTATCTTCAATGTAATAACCGCCGTGCGCAGATTTATCCAGCATGCCGGTACGGCGCAGGCGCTCAATCGCAACGCGCACTTTAGCAATGGTCGGATTCGCGCCATCATTCGGCGGCAACGCAGCGAGCGTCTCTTTGCCCAGCGGCGGACGACCTTGCGCTATCAACCCCAGCAAAGCTTTTTCCAGCGGCGACATTGCTGCGAGCAGCGCGCGCCAGCCAATCACCTGGCGTTCATCGGCGACGAAACGTTTCAAGGCGAGATCAACATCGGTGATGCCTTCGGCAGACATGGATTTCACCAAATCTTTCATCAGCGCGGGCTTGTGGCCAATGTGCGCGAATACGCGGCGCAAATCATCAAGATTGAGTTTTTTACCTTTGTGGACTTTAGCGAAATGATTTGCCAGCAGCGTGAGATAACTATCTTCGAGCACGGGGAAGTCGAGCAACTGCGCGAACTGATACATCGGCCCGCCCGACGCCACCACTAGCGACGCCAACGCGTCTTGCGACGAGCCGGTAAACACGGCGGCGACTTCGCGTTTCCGTTTTTGCAACACTGCGCGCAGAGTCGCGATAATCGCTTCCCCATTCGGCGCATCGGCCACAGCTTGAATTTCATCCAACATCAACAACACACGCTTGCCGGTTTGCCCAGCCAGGCGCGACACCAACGCATCGAAACGCAATTCAGCTTGTGTTGGCAACGCACGGCGTTTTGGCTCGTCACCAAAATCAATACTCGCACCAAAACCGCCAAGCTTTTTCACCGGCGTTTTCGCCGCTTTAGCCGCCGCGCCTAGCGGCACCATTGCATCATCGAGCGCCTCTTCGAGGGCATGATTAATCGCGTCGAGCGGCGCAGACTTATGCAACCACACATCGGCATACACCGGCACCCAGCCCGCCTCTTTTGCCGCAGAGCTTAAATCGCGATCCAGAAAAAAAGTTTTGCCGACCCGTCTGCGCGCGAACAACGCCAACGGCCGACCCGGTTGCGCATCAAGCAACTGCAAATATGTCCGCGCCAATTGCGGCCGCTGAATTTCCATGCTGTCGAAATCGTTCATCACTTAATTGTTAGTTATTGCTATAAAAATAGCAATTGCGATTTTTATGACAATGAATCGCAGCGGGACAATGTATAGGCGAATCAAAGCCCGATCACAATAACTATTTGATTATATTGAGAAATTTTATTAATGATAGAAACTATATTTAACGAATGGTGCCGACAGCAAGAATCGAACTCAGCCTTTTCCAGTCAGCTTTGCCAAGCGCCGATTATTACGAGCAAGTTTTGACAATTGAAGTTTGATGCACCAGCATTTGATCTATGAGAACCACACTTGATATTGATAATGATGTATTGCAAGCAGCAAAGGAACGCGCGCGCCGCGAAAAAAAGACCTTGGGCGCCGTTTGCCGAAGATGTCGTAGCTGAAACGCTCCTGCGGGACACCGGTTTCGTTGGTGATGACCTGGATGGAGCCGAGATGGTCGGTGTGGAAGTAGGTAGTGGTTAACCTGATTGACTTTTAGTAATCGTTCGATTACAATTTTGTCATGTTTTCGGTTAAACCCCTTCCTCAATTCACCGCTTGGCTTAACGGGCTGGCCGATACCACCGTTCGCCGCGTGGTGGTTGCGCGGATCAAGCGATTGGAACGCGGCTTGATGGGTGACACCGATTAAGTGGGCGATGGTGTGTTTGAACTGCGCATACACGTAGGCGCTGGCTGGCGTGTGTACTACACGCAGCGCGGAGCGCAAGTAATTGTGTTGCTGGTCGGTGGTAACAAGCGCTCGCAGAAGTCAGATATTACACGCGCCAAGGCTTTGGCGGCATTGTTGGATTAACCGGAGGAAACAAACATGACTACACGCATTAAAGTGGCCAATCTGCCCGAGTTCGACGCTACACTTTACCTTGACAGTGAAGAGTCTATTGCCGCTTACCTGACGGATATTTTGCAAACGAACGATGCCGCTTTACTCGCGGCAGCGCTAGGCGATATTGCCCGCGCGCGCGGCATGACGGAAATAG
>JBEEJL010000370.1:0-3271 GCA_041169175.1 Pseudomonadota bacterium
CGCGATTATCAGGAATTATCCGTTGCTCGTTTGGGATTGAAGCGTATCTTTGGCCTGGCCTTAACCTTGGCGATGTTGATTACTTTGCTGATTGCCATTGCGTTAGCTTTGCTGATGTCAGAAAAATTCAGTCGTCAATTAGGCCAACTGGCCGAGAGCGCGCGAGCGGTGGGCGAGCAGGATTTCAGCCGCATGAATCCGGTGCGCAGCAGTGACGAATTGGGCGCGCTGACGCAATCATTCAACACTATGACGCGCCGACTGGCCGATGCCTCGTCCGCCATGGAGCAGAATAAAAAAGAATTAGAGAATGCCAAAACTTATCTGGAAAGTATTTTAGGTAATCTGTCGGCGGGTGTATTAGCCTTCGACGAGCAACTCCATTTGCGCACCGCAAATGCAGCTGCAGAAAATATTCTCGGCGTAGAGTTTAGTGATGCAGGCGGTAATGCTCTGGCGAGTTGGTCGCAGACCCACCCCGATTTACAGCCTTTGGCCGACGAAGTATCGCGGCGCATTGAAGAAGTGCCGGGTAAGGTGTGGGAAAATCAAGTTGAAGTATCCGGCATATCCGGCCCGCGTACTTTGCTTGTGCGCGGTACGCGGCTGGCGCAGAACGCAGGCGGTGGTTATGTCGTTGTGTTCGACGATATTACCCGCTTGTTGCATGCGCAGCGCGACGCGGCGTGGGGTGAAGTGGCGCGACGCTTGGCGCATGAAATTAAAAATCCGCTCACGCCTATTCAGCTTTCGGCGGAGCGTTTGGAGCACAAATTGAAGGGTAAATTGCCCGAGGCGGAAACGGAAATGGTCAAACGTTCCACCGCAGTTATCGTCAATCAAGTAGCGGCGTTGAAAGCCATGGTGGATGATTTTAGCGAATATGCGCGCTCGGCTAAATTGCGCGCAGAACCGATCTCGTTAAACAGCCTGGTGCGCGAAGTGCTGGGTTTGTACGAATCGATGGGAGTGCGCGTGGTAGCCGAATTAGAACCGATGATGCCGAAAATACGCGGCGACGAAACGCTGTTGCGCCAAGTGTTGCATAATTTGATGCAAAATGCGCTTGATGCATTAGTCGGCGCAGAAAATCCGCAAATTCTCATCAAGACCGAGCGCGCGCCGGCTGGTGTGCGTTTGTCGATAAGCGACAACGGCAGCGGCTTTGATGATAACTTGTTATCTAAAGTGTTTGAGCCGTATGTCACGAGCAAATCCAAGGGTACCGGTTTAGGTTTGGCGATAGTGAAAAAAATCATCGAAGAACATCAAGGCCAAGTGCAAGCGGCGAATGTACCGCCGCACGGGGCCAGTGTCAGTATTGTGTTGCCGTTAGCGGCATGAGCGAGATAAAAATGAACCAGGGAATTGTGCCCATTTTTCTGCGAGGTGTGCTTTGAATCAGGTCATGGTAGTGGACGACGAAGTCGGTATTCGCGAATTGCTGTCAGAAATTTTGCGCGATGAAGGTTACGAAGTGCAGCTGGCGGAAAACGCTGGCAAGGCGCGTGAACTGCGTCGCGCATCGCGACCGGATTTGGTTTTGCTGGATATCTGGATGCCGGATACCGATGGCATCACGCTGCTGAAAGAGTGGGCGGGCAGTGGGCAATTGAATATGCCCGTCGTCATGATGTCTGGTCACGGCACGATTGATACCGCGGTAGAAGCAACGCGCATCGGCGCAGTGGACTTTTTGGAAAAGCCGATCAGCCTGCCCAAGCTATTGGCCACGGTCGGCAATGCGATGCAAAGTGGCAAAGCACTACTGCGCAATGAGTTGACGCTGACTAATCTAGGCCGCGGTTCGGTGATGATGCAGTTCCGTCAGCGGCTATTACAAATCGGCGCGTTGAAAAATAGCGTCTTGTTGTCAGGTGAGTACGGCTCGGGTTTTGAGTTGGTTGCGCGATTTTTACATCCCGCCAATACGCCATTTATTTGCCCGGCAGATAATGCGTGGCTGGTTGAAAATCCGTTTGATCCATTGAATGAAGCAAAAGACGGCGTGTTGTTTTTGCATGACGTGTCGCAACTCGGCCGCACCGAACAAAAAGGCTTGATGCAGGTCATGCAGAAGCTGGAAAAATTTAATGTACGTTTGATTTGCGGCACGACGCAAACATTATCGTCGCTGGTTGAGTCGGGCGAGTTCGATGGCGCCTTGCACGGCGCACTCGGACAACTCACGCTGACCATCCCGGCGTTACGCGAGCACGCGGAAGACATTCCCGACATCGCCAATACTTTGCTGGTGCAAATGGTGGAGTCGAAAGAAGTGCCGATGAAATCATTTAGCACCGCCGCGCTCAATAGCCTGCGCAACTTGCCCTGGCCGGGTAATGTGGCCGCGCTGAGCAATGCAGTGAAGACGCTCGCACTCACTTCACTATCAAGCGAAATTGGCGTGGACGATGTGGCGCAAATAGCGGCAGAATTTAATCCGAATGTGGCCCCGGCTAATGCCCACGGCCTTCCGCTGGAATTACCGCTACGCGAAGCGCGCGATATTTTCGAGCAAGTTTATTTCACCCATCATCTACGCGCCGAGGGCGGCAATATGTCGCGCGTAGCGGACAAAGTCGGGCTGGAGCGTACGCATTTGTACCGCAAGCTTAAACAACTAGGCATCAAGCCCGGTAAGCCGTAAAAAACTTGATATAAATCAAATAGTTATGTGGCACATGCTATTTTGTTGCCACTAGTTTTATTGCACCGCAATAAAGAGTACACTCCTTTTCCCAGTAGCAGACCATTTTGCCAGGCAGAAAAAACCGAGACGCAGGCGTGACTAGCCCAATCATTGAGAACTTTGAAAAAATGCTACTCGCAGGCCGCGATGGCGCGTTGCTGCGCTTCGGTCTGGGTAATGAATATTTCAAAATGGCCGAATTTAATTCGGCCATCCTGCATTTCACTCAGGCCGTTGCGCTCGATGCCGACTACTCCGCCGCCTGGAAAATGTTGGGTAAGGCATTAGTCGAATCAGGCCGTCAGCAAGATGCGATAAAGGCTTATGCAAACGGCATTGCCGCCGCAGAAAAAAAAGGCGACAAGCAAGCCGCAAAAGAAATGGCTGTATTTCTTAAACGATTAGGCGGCCCCGCCGCTTGATACTCCGCAGAAAATAAATCATGCCCACCTCCACAACACTGCGTAAGCCCACTTTTTATCAGCGCGTACATGACTTGATGCTCGGGCCCGCGCGCGATCCGATGAATCCGGAAACGCGTCACACCATGGCGCTGATCGCATTTTTTGCTTGGGTCGG
>JBEEJL010000371.1:0-6845 GCA_041169175.1 Pseudomonadota bacterium
GCCTTCATAAATTTTGCCGGTGTTCCATGCGGCTTCTTCCGAGTCAATCTTGACCGCGCAGCCGGACATATCAACATTCCAGGTCACCGAATCAAAAATGAAAAATTCCGGCTCAGGGCCGAAGTAAGCCGTGTCGCCAATGCCGGTCGATTTCAAGTACGCTTCAGCGCGTTTGCCCAGCGAACGTGGGTCGCGGTCATAACCTTTGCCATCGGCTGGCTCGACCACATCGCAGGTCAGAATCAAGGTCGATTCGTCCATGAATGGATCCATCCGCGCGGTGCCCGCGTCAGGCATTAGCATCATGTCGGAAGCTTCAATGCCTTTCCAGCCAGCAATCGACGAGCCGTCGAACGCGTGACCGGCTTTGAACCAGTCATCGGAAATCAAGCGCGCAGGAATCGACACATGCTGCTCTTTGCCGCGTGTATCGGTGAAGCGCAGGTCGGCGAATTTAACTTCATTATCTTTTATCATTTTCAAAACATCGGCGACGGCCATTTTTTTCTCTCCTGAGGGTAAAGCGGTTTATTAGGGGAAACGAAGCAAATCAAAGAATTAGATAGCAGCAAGCATGCCAGCAGCGAATTCCAGCCCAATATTGTGCCATAAGGCTTTTTTTTCTACCGAAAATTATTCTCAGCCCTTCTGTGGTGCAAAAATGGACGCAGGCGCACTGCGGCGGTGCAAGTCTAAATGCGATCCATAGAGTAAAATGAAATATAGGAGCTTATGATGACAATCAGCAAAATTCTCACCACCGCCCAAGCGCGCGCGAAGGAAAAAAATCTTCCCTACGAAGGCGCGCTCACGCCCGCCGAAGCGTATGAAATTCTACAAATCGCACCAGGCGCGAGATTGGTCGATGTGCGCACCCACGCCGAATGGAATTGGGTTGGTACCATTCCCGGCGCGACGCAAATCGAATGGCTTTACTATCCTGATAACCATCTTAATCCGCATTTTATCGACGAACTCAAACAGGCGGTTAATCCCGAATCTATAGTGATGTTTATTTGTCGCTCAGGCGCACGTTCCCATGCAGCGGCTATTGCGGCAACCAAGGCCGGATTTCGCGATAGCTACAATGTGCTCGAAGGATTTGAAGGTGACAAAGACGCCGATGGTCATCGCAACAAAAAAGCCGGCTGGCGTGCGGCGGGGTTGCCTTGGGTGCAGGATTGATGTCTGCTTGACATGCTATATATGGTATATCCATAATATGGTATGTGGAGAATAGAAGAACATCGCAGAGTAGATAAACAACTTTCTGGTGTTGTGCCCATAGACGTTCTTAAGCGCTACGAAAAATGGAAAGACATTGTCGGCATCTCCGGTCCGCCCGGTCTGCGGGCCATCAAAGGATTTCACGATGAAGCTTTATCGGGTGAATGGAAAGGCTGTCGTTCTTCGCGCCTCGGTCTGCAGTGGCGAGTGATTTATACAGTCGTTGCCAATGCGGTGTTGATTCAGGTCATTCAAATTACCGCCCACGATTACAGGAAGCCATGACATGAAAGATTTTCGTCCAGCAAAAAAACGCGTTGAGGTAACCGTGGGAGAATCGGTCCGCATCGTGCGCGAGTTGCAAGAGCTCAGCCAGCGACAACTGGCCGAGCTTACCGGCATTCCCCAGGCAACTTTATCCGCGATTGAAAATGGACGCGTCAATCTTGGCGTTGAACGCGCAAAAGTGTTGGCCACCGCGCTCACATGTCATCCGGCAGTGCTTTTATTTCCGGGTTGGGAAGTGCCGCTCGACAGAGCAGCATAATTTCGTGCCCCGAGCCGCGGCCATGCATACCAATTTGCTTGCCTAGCATGAACCAAACTAGCGTATTCATTTTGCCCGGTCTGGGTAACTCCGGCCCCGAGCATTGGCAAAGTTGTTGGGAAAACAAACATCCTTCCTTCAAACGCATCCATCAAGTCGAATGGGAAGTGCCGGATTGCCACGATTGGGTCACGACGCTCGATCAGGCGATTGCAGCGAGCCAACAAGCAATCGTGTTAGTGGCGCATAGCGCCGCGCGCACGTTGATAAGTCATTGGGCCATTTACGCAAAAAACAGCTTGCACAGAAAAAAAGTGAAAGCTGCTTTATTGGTCGCGCCTAGCGATGTGGAAGCAGACGGCTATCCTCCAGGGACGAAAAATTTTCGTCCTATGCCTTTGCAAGCCCTGCCGTTTCCGAGCATAGTGGTTGCCAGCACAAACGATATTTATGTATCGTTCGAACGGGCACAATTTTTTGCGCAAGCTTGGGGCAGCAGATTGGTTAGCATCGGCGCGGCAGGTCATATCAACGCTGCCAGCGCGTTAGGCGATTGGTGGCAAGGAATGCAAATGTTGGAACAATTATGTAATGGCGAAAAACAAATATGACCGACCGTTACGCCGTCATCGGCAACCCTATCGCGCACAGCAAATCGCCGCAGATTCACGCTGAATTTGCCCGGCAAACTGGTGAAGATATTGCCTACGCGGCGATTCTTGCATCGTTGAATGAATTTGAAAAAACCGTGCAAGATTTTATTGCCGGCGGCGGCAAAGGCATGAATGTCACCGTGCCGTTCAAGCAGCAAGCCTATGCGATGTGCGATGAGTTGTCCGAGCGCGCGCAACTTGCCGGCGCGGTAAACACGCTGACTTTTGCTGACAGGAAAATTCTTGGTGATACGACAGACGGTAAAGGCTTGATCCGCGACATCATTGGCAATCTTGGCTTCGACATCGAGGGTAAAAATGTTTTGGTGATTGGCGCAGGAGGCGCGGCGCGCGGCGCACTTGCACCGCTGTTGCGCTGTAATCCGTCGCGCTTGGTCATCGCCAATCGCACGCACGCCAAAGCCGCCGAACTCGCGCGCCTAATTGCGCCGCTGAATAAAAAACAAAAACATATCGAAGCCAAAACCTTCGAGCAATTAGCCAACGAAAAATTTGATCTACTCATCAACGCCACATCTGCCAGCCTGAATAACGCGCTGCCCGATATGCCAAAAAATATTCAATTAAATCAAACACTTGCATATGATATGATGTACGCTAAATTACCCACAGCCTTTATGAAATATGCGACGCAGCACGGCGCAGCGCGCGTAAACGACGGCCTTGGTATGTTGGTCGAGCAAGCGGCGGAATCGTTTTTTGTTTGGCGCAGCGTGAGGCCGGAAACCAAATTGGTGTTGAAAAAAATTCGCGCGGCGATGTAAGCCTTTCTATTTTTATTTTGACTTTTTTCTCCAACCGCAAAAAATTCTGCTACTGGACCTGGCGCATCGGCGCGGTTCTGCTGCTGCTGTTCGTGTTATATCAAATTAAAGTTTTCGCTCAAGTGTGGTGGTGGACTGAGCACAACCCCTCATCCAGCGCCTTCATGGATCAACGCCGCAGCATCTTGCAAGACAAAAATCCCGAAGCAAAATTAAGCCACAAGTGGGTCGAATACGAGCGCATTTCTAACCATCTCAAGCGCGCCATTATCGCGGCGGAAGATTCCCACTTCGTCGATCACGAAGGCTTCGATTGGGAGGGCATACAAAGCGCCTTCGACAAAAATTTCAAGCGCGGCAAAATCGTTGCCGGTGGTTCTACCATCTCACAACAACTGGCGAAAAATTTATTTCTCTCTAATGCCAAAACGCCGTGGCGCAAAGGCGAAGAAGCGCTAATCACCATGATGCTCGAACGCATGATGGACAAGGAGCGCATTTTTGAAATTTATCTTAACGTGATCGAATGGGGCGACGGCGTCTTCGGCGCAGAAGCGGCGGCGAAACATTATTACGGCGTCAGCGCCGCCAATTTAAGCGCCGCGCAAGCCGCCAACCTCGCCGCCATGATTCCTAATCCGCGCTACTACGACAGAAATCGTAATGCTCGCGGGCTGTCACGCAAAACCAATATTATTTTGCGCAGAATGGGTGAGGCGGAGTTGCCGTAAAAATCTTGACGCTTAACGTTAAGCGTTATATTATTTACTGATGATACAAAGCTTTAATTGTGCCGATACCCAAGTCCTGTTCGAAACAGGGAGGTGCAAGCGCTTTTCCAGCATCTCCAATGTGGCGACGCGAAAGTTGGCTCAACTTGATGCAGCGCAAACGCTAGAATTTTTGCGCTCGCCGCCGGGCAATCAATTGGAAGTGCTAAAAGGTAATCGTAAGGGACAATATAGAATTCGCGTGAACGATCAATTTCGGGTTTGCTTTCGTTGGACGGAAAGTGGTCCGACAAATGTCGAGATCGTGGACTATCACTGAGGATAATCGATATGGTTAAAAATGGCATGCGGCCGGTACACCCTGGGGAAATTCTGCGGGAAGATTTTTTGCTTCCGCTAGGCATGAGTGCGAACGCATTGGCAAAGGCGTTAAATGTGCCGACGCCGCGCATCAATGATGTGGTGCGTGAGCGACGCGGCATTACGGCCGATACGGCGATGCGTCTCGCACGTTATTTTGGCGGCGATGCGCGCTCGTGGATGAATTTGCAAGCAGCTTATGATTTGCGTCTCGCAGAAATTGAAAACGCAAAACTTATCGAACGCGAGATTATTCCTGCTGCGGCTTGACCAAATAATCCGCCTTAATTGCCCAAGCAAAGCCTGCTGGCTTCAACCAATATTTTATTGTTAATAAACAGGTTTTAATGTAGCAGGCTGGGCTGGTAAGCCCAGCGATCTTAAAGGGGCGAAGGAAGGAGAATCTCACGAGAAATTTCTCTAAATTTGGCGCAATTAATCCAATCGGTAATTCTATATTTACGAAATATGCGCGAGTGTTGGTAGAGCGCCAATGCTTCCCCCCATTTTCTTTTCCGCGGTGCGTAAATCGTAAATCGTTTGCAAATTCAACCAGAATTGAGGATTGTTGCCGAAGAAATGCCCTAGCCTTAACGCGGTATCGCCAGTGATGCTGCGCTGGCCATTCAGGATGGCGGTAATGCGATTGGTGGGTACGCCGAGTTGACGCGCGAGTTCAGCAGCGCTCATGCTTAATGTGTCGAGTTGCTCGGCAAGATGCTCGCCGGGGTGGATTGCGCTACGTGCCATATATGCCTCTTAGTGATAATCGACAATTTCAACATTGATTGGCCCCGGTGAAGGTTTCGGCCATTCAAAACAAATTCGCCATTGATCGTTGATACGAATGCTATGTTGACCTTTACGGTCGCCCTTTAATACTTCCAGCCGATTGCCCGGCAAGTTCAAATCCAGGAGAGAGGTTGCAGCATCTAATTGGTCCAGTTTCAATTCAGCTTGTCGTTGAATCCCGTCGAATGATTTGACCCGCTTCCCTTCGGCGAATTCACGCGTTTTTTTGTCTCTATAGGCAGTAATCATCGACAAATAATAAGTCTGCTTATGCGTTACGTCAAGCGTAATTATGGCTGAACGGCGGTAGCCTCACCAGCGGAGGAAGTTGTTGACATAAAACATGTTTCAGCTGTGCGCTGAATCGCCTACAATGGCGCATCTCGCGTAAGACGGACATCATGGCCGAACTCGACACTCTCATTCCCGAAGAAGCCAGCCTGCAGGAAACACTCAAGCAGGTGACGGACATGCTCGGCCATGAAAAAGACATCACGCCGCTGAGCCTTGAGGACAATCGTCTGCTGCGTAGCAAGCTGGATGATCTGCATCCGGCTGACGTGGCCTACATTCTCGAATCGTTGCCGCTTACGCAACGTTTGATCGTCTGGGATTTGGTCAAGGCGGACCGCGACGGCGATATTCTGCTCGAAGTATCCGACTCGGTGCGCGAGTCGTTGATCAAATCGATGGATAGTGAAGAGTTGCTCCATGCCGCCGAGCAACTCGACACAGATGAATTGGCAGAACTCGCACCGGACTTGCCGCGCGATGTGATGGCGGAGTTGATCGATTCGCTCGATGCGCAAAACCGCGCGCGATTGCAATCGGCGATGTCGTATCCGGACAATTCCGTCGGCGCGATGATGGACTACGACATGGTTGCTATTCGCGACGACATTAATCTCGAAGTCGTGCTGCGCTATTTGCGCCGGCGTGGCGAATTGCCTGACCAGACTGATCAATTATTTGTCGTGGACCGCGAAGATAAATTGCTCGGCACGCTACCGTTGAATAAATTATTGATTCTTGATCCGGAAAAGCACGTCGCCGAGGTAATGGAAAAGCCGGTCGAGATTTTTCACCCAGATGGCGAAGCGCACGATGCGGCCGGGGCGTTTGAGCGCTACGATTTGATTTCTGCGCCGGTGGTCGATGCGGAAAATAAACTCATCGGTCGCGTCACCGTGAACGAGATGGTCGATTACATTATCGATGAGTCGGAAGCGCAATCGTTAAAGCGCGCCGGTTTGCGCGACGAAGAAGATTTGTTTGCGCCGGTCAAAGAAAGCACCAAAAACCGCACGTTATGGCTCGGCATTAATTTGCTCACCGCGTTTGCCGCTTCGGCGGTGACGGGATTATTCGCCGCATCGATAGAAAAAATCGTCGCGCTCGCGGTGTTGATGACAGTGATTCCCAGCATGGGCGGCAATGCGGGGACGCAGACGATGGCGCTGGTGACGCGCGGCTTGGCGCTGGATCAAATCAATGCGGGCAACATTCGTTATTTATTCAAAAAAGAATTACTCGTGGCGTATTTTAATGCGTTGATCTGGGCCTTCGTGGTCGGCTTGGTTGCAACGATATTTTATAAAGACTGGAAGTTGTCATTAGTATTCGGCGCAGCGATGATTATTGAATTGTTCGTGGCCGCCGCAAGTGGCGTGGCGATTCCGTTGATGCTGAAAAAATATAAACTCGATCCTGCGCTTGGTACGACGGTGATTCTCACAACGATTACTGACGT
>JBEEJL010000372.1:0-10143 GCA_041169175.1 Pseudomonadota bacterium
TGGGTTGCGGCCTGATAGTAGGCTTAGCTGCAGCCGTCGACGTGGTCAGCGCTCAGCCGCACCTCACCCATTACCCGCGCTGACAGTTCTCGAACAAAGTTCCGCTTAATATCTGAACTGGCCGCTCAGCCTCTGTTGTCGAAGGGCCGCTCTTGGCCGACATTACCGTTTATCCTTTTTCTCGACAGCAGACAATCAATTGCCAATCAAGATGATCTGATTCAGTGCGTCACAAGCAAGAGCGAATTTGTCTTCTGAAATTCGTTTCCATGGGTGAGGCTTCGCGTCTCGCGCGCGCCAATCAAAGGACCTCGGCTGGTGCCCCAGAATATAACTCGCCTTCCCTTTCGGCCCGACGAATTTCACGGCGAAGGGATTGGATTCGTTGAACGCGGCCGTGGTCATCGGCAGCCCGATCACGATACCCGTTCGCTCGTTGAAGGCCTTTGGTGACAGGACCAATAATGGATGAACAGCCTTCATTTCCCGACCCGCCTGCGGATTACAGTTGATCCATATCATGTCGCGCCGATCCGGTGACCAGATCTTAGCCGCTGCCATCAAAATACCTCGTTGCCGACCGGGGACGTAGCCATCGCCTCCCCTCCGTGGATTTCGGGATCGAATAGAGCTAGTTTCTGCACCATCGTGAGCTTCGGCTCACCCAATGCCTTGACCAGCACGGTGGCATCATGAGACGAAACTTCGATCGGTTGGCCGACTTTGAATCCAGCGGACTTTGCAACCGCGGAGGGAATCCTCACGGCCAGACTATTACCCCACATCTGAACCTTTAGCATCGCTGTTTTCGTCATACCTGACCTCCAATGTATAGACGAGTATATACATTCGGTTAAGTATGTCAAGGTTGCCATGGCCGCTTATTAGTAAAAAGCAATTGGCTGCTCTCGGCCGTTTTGGCCTAATTACCAAAATCTCGAATGCCGCCATTAACCCATTGAAGTTAGTTATTACCCTTATTTATAGGACGCTGAAATGACGTGGTGAGGCTCACCCAGCGCACCAGCTAGCGCTCGTGCGTTGGTGGTCTGCGGTGCCGCTGGCGCTGCTTGGCTTGCGCTCCTCGCCCATGCGTTCGCCTTGCTCGGTCAAGGCTGTCTCTTTCACCTGATTCTTTTCCCTTGCTTTTGCTGCGCTGTCGTTTTGCTTCCCTTTTTTTTCAATTCGGCGTGCGCTACCGTCACTTCCTTGTGCTGCAGGCGCTTCAAGCACGCAGACACAGCCAGCCGAACAACGGGAGAATCGTTCCAGGCAGTTGCACGAAAACAAATGGCGGGTTGATGCCATGTTGCCGGCATTCGCGCTGACCGGTACATCAATGCTGGCTGACTGCAAGCCGTCACAATGACATTTATTTTGAATCGTGCATACGTAAACGCGGTCTATTTCCACATCCGCGGGTCGAAATGGAATGGCCGTGCGGCACCGATGCGCAACTTCGCGCGGTCCGGATGGGCAGGATTGAGAATGAGGTTGGTCTCGGTCGGAATGATCGCTGAGGGAACCTCTAACAGCGCGGACGTCGCGGCGCGCAACCAACGATCGCCGACACGCATCGACTGGCTCATTGGCGGCTCGTTGCGCCAGCCTTTGGGCTTGACCCTGAGTGGCTCGATCAATAATACGGCTGCCGGAATGTCGATCTCGAAATACACATAGTCCAGCCGCGCCGCATCCTCACCCAGATGGACGAAGGTTTCCATGGCGGCCAAGGATAATGTGGAGGACAGATACACGGCACGCAAGTCCGGGCTGTTCCAGCGCCCACCGGCCAGTCGTGCCCCTTCGCCATTAAACGCATGTTGCGCGTGCCTGCGCTTGACGATGCGGAAGGCGTGCCTCAAGAATACACGCCGTGCTCGATGCGCAGCAGCAGCTGTTCGACTTGCTCGGATCCCGCTTCGGTGGTCATGAGCGTGAACGGCGCCATGCCGCCGAGTCCGATCTGGCTGCGGCCGAGCCAGGCCAGGCCGTGTTCGCTGCTTTCCAATACCTCGCCTGCCAGGGCGACGAGTCGTGCAGTGCGGAACAAGCGGTCGCTGGTCACGGCATCAAGCCGTTCGCGCGTGCCGCGCGCCCGTTGCAGGGTCTTGCCGCTGACGCCGATCAGCGCAGCCAATTGGGCGTCAGACAATGCGGTCGCTTGTTTGAAGCTTTCCAGGGCGCGCAGTGGCAGGCCGCCTTCCAGCAATTCGTGCCAATCGTGCGCGGTTTTGGGTGCGGTCTTGAAGGTCGCTTTGCCGCCAAGCACCCGCTCTACTGTAAATGTGGTTTCCATCGTATTCGCCACCTAAAAGACATATGTCTTGATTATATGCCGCAAATGTCCGGCATGCAAGACTATGAGTAAGCTCACCCAGCGCACCAGCTGGCGCTCGTGCGTTGGTGATCTGCGGTGCCGCCGATGGTGCCTGGCTTGCGCTCCTCGCCCATGCGTTCGCCGTGCTCGGTTAAGGCTTTTGCCTTTACCTGATTCGCTTCTGCAGGCTTTGGAGAATTGGCCAAGTCTGCGTGCGGCCCAGCATCAATGACGAGTCGCCTGCGGTATCAGAACAATAGCGGCTACATCAATGGTGACAGCGTCGGGGCGGCAGCGTTTGGCAGATTTTGCCTATTGTTCTTAATCTCAATTGCGGCCATTCGAAATTCAACGGCCTAAGAAAACTCATCAATGCGAATGCAACGTCTTATCAATAGCCAATAAATTACACGCGTAGTTTCCAAGATAAATAGTCCCGGAATACATCAACCGGGCGATTTAGTACCATAGCTTTCCCTACGGAATTTATTCTTATCCGACGGACTTTATTACTGACAATTGTTTTTATTGAATTATTCTACTGTGACGCTTTTTGCCAAATTACGTGGTTTGTCCACGTCCGTACCTTTTTGCAAAGCCGCGTGATACGACAATAATTGCAGCGGGATGGTATGCACTATCGGGCTTAACACGCCTTCGTGTTCTGGCAGTTTGATGACATGCACGCCTTCGCTCGCTTGGAAGTTGGTGTCGGCGTCGGCGAAGACATACAACTCGCCGCCGCGCGCTTTGACTTCTTGCAGATTGGATTTTAATTTTTCCAGCAACACGTCATTCGGCGCGATAGCGACGATGGGCATGTCGGCATCGACCAGCGCGAGCGGGCCGTGTTTGAGTTCACCCGCCGCGTAGGCTTCAGCGTGGATGTAGGAAATTTCTTTCAGCTTGAGCGCGCCTTCCATCGCGATTGGGTAATGCACGCCACGACCTAAGAACAACGCGTGTTGTTTGTTAGCGAATTTTTCTGCCCACACGGTGATCTGCGGTTCGAGGTTCAACACATGCTGCACTTTATTCGGCAAGCGACGCAAGTCTTCTAAATATTTTTTCTCATCTGCGGCGCTGAGTTTGCCTTTAGCTTTCGCGACGGTGACGGTGAACACAAATAACGCGGCGAGCTGCGTAGTGAAGGCTTTAGTCGAGGCGACGCCGATTTCTGCACCTGCGCGGGTGAGATAACGCAAAGTCGATGCGCGGATCAAGGCCGACTCCGGCACGTTACAAATCGCCAGTGAATGATGATGGCCTTGTGCTTGCGCGTGTTTGAGCGCGGCGAGCGTGTCGGCCGTTTCGCCCGATTGCGAAATGGTGATAATGAGTGTGTTCGGATTCGGTACGGTTTCGCGATAGCGATACTCTGACGCGATCTCGGCGGAGCACGGAATCTTGGCAATCGCTTCAAGCCAATATTTCGCTACCATCGCTGAGTGATAGCTGGTGCCGCAGGCGATGATGGTGACGCTATCAATCGCGGCAAATACTTTCGCTGCGTCTTGACCGAACAATTCCGGCTTGAAGCCTTGCGCCAACGCGCCTTCAATCGTGTCGGTCAGCGCGCGGGGTTGTTCGTAAATTTCTTTTTGCATGTAATGGCGATAGGCGCCAAGCTCAACCGAGTCGGCCGACAATTCGCTAGTGTGAATTTTGCGCTCGGCCTTCATGCCTTTGCGATCAAAAATCGCGACGTTGTTCAAATGAATATCTGCGACGTCGCCTTCTTCCAGATAAATCACGCGTTGCGTGACCGGCAACAAAGCCGACACGTCGGACGCAATGAAATTTTCTTCTATACCAATGCCGATTAACAACGGGCTGCCTTCGCGCGCACAAATCATGCGCATCGGGTTGGCTTCGCTCACTACGCCGATCGCATACGCGCCATGCAAGTCGGCGACGGTTTTTTGCACCGCCTTTAATAAATCGTTAGTCGTCGCCAAATACATATGTACCAGGTGCGCGATGACTTCGGTATCGGTGTCGGAAGTGAATTCATAACCCTTGGCTTTTAATTGCGTGCGCAGGGTTTCGTAATTTTCGATAATGCCGTTATGCACGACGGCGATGCCGTTTTTGCTGATGTGCGGATGCGCGTTGCGCTCGCTCGGCGCGCCGTGCGTGGCCCAGCGGGTGTGACCGATGCCGAGCATGCCTTCGATTTTTTGCGCTTTCGCATCTTCGGCCAGTTGCGCGACGCGACCAACGCTACGAACGCGTTTTAATTCACCGTTGATAATCGCGATGCCTGCGGAATCGTAACCGCGATACTCAAGTCTGCGTAAACCTTCGAGCAAAATGGGCACTACATTTCGTTGCGCGACTGCGCCGACTATTCCACACATGATATTTCCTTATCTATGTAACTATATAATTTATTTGATTTTTTTTACGGGTCGTTTCCACGACGACAGACTGACTTGTTTGGTGCGCGAGATGGTCAGCGTATCCGGCGGCGCCTCATGCGTGAGCGTGGTGCCCGCGCCCAAAGTCGCGCCGCGACGTACAGTAACCGGCGCGACGAGTTGCGTGTCGGAGCCGATGAATACATCGTCTTCGATAATAGTTTGAAATTTATTTACGCCATCGTAATTGCAGGTAATCGTACCTGCGCCGATGTTGACGTTGTTGCCGATGGTCGCATCGCCGATATACGACAGATGATTAGCTTTGGAGCCGACGCCTAAAGTCGATTTTTTTATTTCGACAAAATTGCCCACATGGGCTTTTTCTGCCAGCACCGTGCCGGGGCGAATGCGTGCATACGGGCCGACGCGACAATCTGCGCCAATGACGGCATCTTCAATATGGCTGAACGGCTCGATGTTTGCACCCGCTGCGACCATGACATTCTTCAGCACGCAGTTCGCGCCGATGCGCACATTATCTGCCAACGATACTTTGCCTTCGAATACGCAATTGATGTCGATGCTCACATCGCGGCCGCATTTTAATTCGCCGCGAATGTCGATGCGCCACGGATCCATCAGCGTCACGCCTTGTTCGAGCAAGGCTTCGGCGTAAGTCTCTTGCAAAATGCGCTCTAGCTCGACCAATTGCGTCTTGCTATTCACGCCGTTGGTTTCCCATTCGTCGGCGGGGTTAAACGTCTCGACGGCGATGCCTTCGTCCACTGCCATTTTCAAAATGTCGGTGAGGTAATATTCTTTTTGCGAATTATTATTTTGCAGCTTCGACAGCCAGCCGGATAATTTTTGTGTCGGCACGCACATGATGCCGGTGTTGATTTCGTGTATGTGCTTTTGCGCTTCGTTGGCGTCTTTATGCTCGACGATGCCGGTGACTTTATTGTGTTCGTTGCGCGTGACGCGACCATAACCAGTCGGATCGTCCAACTCTACCGTCAGCAAGGCGAACTTACCTGCGTTGGCAGATTGCACCATCGGCTGCAGCGTCGAAGTTTTGGTCAGCGGCACATCGCCGTACAAAATCATGGTCACGCCGTCTTTATCCAGATGCGGAATCGCTTGCATCACCGCATGCCCGGTGCCGAGTTGCGGCTCTTGCTTGGCCCAAGCAATATTCTCTCGACCGATTTTCTCCGGCACCGCTTCACCGCCGTGACCATACACGACGCAAACTTTGGTCGGATTTAAGGTGCGCGCAGTATCGAGCACATGCTGCACCAGTGGTTTGCCCGCGATGGGATGTAAAACTTTCGGTAGCGCCGAGCGCATGCGTGTGCCTTGGCCGGCAGCGAGGATGACGATATTCATAATAGAATGATGCGCTTTACCGTGTAGAGAGTGAATAAGGTTTAACCCTTATTTTAGCATGGGGAAGCAGGCTAATTTTTAAGCGATTGATGAGGGAAGAACAAATTCGTCAATCAATAACGACAAATAACTATATGATTTAATTGAATTATTTAAAGCGGCGCGATTAGGGCTCTTGCAAACCAAGATATACATGCTATAGCTAAGGCTAGGTACACAGCACTAAAAAATATTGCCCCAACAACGCAAAAAACTTCAGGGAGAAGCTGCCATGTTAAGAAATATTTTTGTATTGTTGGGATTATTATTCGCTCTGGCGGCGTGCGGTGGCGGCGGTAGTGAATCAACGCCGCGCAGCGCTGAAGACGCTAATCTAGTAGCAACTGGCGTGAAAGCCACCGCTCCCGCCAGCGCTTGTCCTTTTGGCGGCATCACCGTTGAAGGTGGGATTGATTCTAATGCCAACAAAGTTTTAGATGCGCCCGAAGTTACCAGCACCCAATATGTTTGCAATGGCAGCCCCGGTGCGGCGGGGGCTGCCGGTCCGGCAGGCGCAAACGGATCGCCGGGCCCAGCAGGCACGGCGGGGACAAACGGGTTAAATGGAACCAATGGCGCAACAGGACCGGCAGGCCCAGCTGGTGCAAACGGAACCGCTGGAACCAATGGCCTCAACAGCGCGACCAATGTGTGTGCCATTCCAAATACAACCATAGCCAGTTTACAACTCTGTGGTGACAAAGTTATTGCGAGTGGATTCTTAATAGCGACGGGCCCGGATACCACGGGAAATGGTCGGCCCAACCCTGTCACGAGCACCGTGCTGGTGTGTGGCGCGGGCGCTCCCGTCTCGAGCATAAGCAATGCGACTTTCATACCCTCTGCGGGTGGCGCTCCAATTCTGCTGACGTGCGAAAACGTGCGTTAATTTTTTTACTTGTTACCTGGCTTGCGCCTGTAACCACTTCACTAGAGCAAAAATAGTGACTGGTAGCACAAGCACACCGGGCCAAATAGGCCAATAGTCGAGCAAGGCTATGCCAATAATATTGATGATGCTTAATGCAATGAGGACTAATAATAATTTAGGCATGGGCCCACGAATGATTTCTGTGCGCGAGGCTTCTGATATTTCGTCGAGTTTTGCTTGAAATTCTGCGGCGCGAACGGGCTGCGATTTTATTGCCTCTTTTAATATCTCTGCTGCTTGCGCAGGACGACCATACGCTAAATAAACATCGGCTTCTGCTGTCGGATCATTTTTCGTTTTCATCAATTTTCGATCAATAGATAACGGGTAGGGGGCGCCGTGCGCACGGCGCACCCTGCGGGTTTGTTAGTTCGCACTCAACCACGGCGCTATAAAAGCAAAAAATCCACCTATCGCAAACAAAATGACGGAGAACACATAGATGCGCCACGAAGTTCGCCGCGTTGCCATGCAGGCTTGCGCGAGCGCGGGATCAATTGGACACGGTGCGCTGCGGTTGCGGTATTGAAAATATCCGGCAATGGCGAGCATGACGCCGGCAAATAAAAACACCGACGATTTGTTTTCTGAAAACCAAATCAGTTGCGGCACATTGCCCAGCAAGGACGCAAGGGACGCACCAGCGCCGATGGACACCAACAACGCCGGCAGGGCGCAGCAGATCAACGTACCGCTGCTGGTGAAAATAGATACCCAGGACAAGGCTTTTGCCCTGTCCTGGATTTGCGTGATGTCGTCGCTCATTTTTTCTTCATCGCTTGGCGAATCGCTTCGAGCGTTTCTTCGCTATGTTTTATTTCCGTCACCGCATAACCGGCGTCGGTGATGACTTGCTTGACCGTGTCATCGGTCATGGCTTGGCCCGGCTTGAGCGCGATGGCGACGACTTTATTTTCCAGACTGACATACACATCTTGCGTCGCCGAGTTGGCGCGCAATTTTTTCTCGATGCCTTGCGCGCAGAAGGCGCAGACCATGCCATTAACCGAGGCTTTGATGGTGGCGGCGCTTACACTTCCGCTTACCAGCGCAGCGATGATAATTAATACTGAATAAACTCGTTTCATGATGATTTCCTTTTAAAAAATATACATTAGGTTAAAGCGAAGCTGGCGGCTATTATTTACACCTGCTTCGACAAAATAGTTTTTGTTAATCAAGCGCAGCATGGGCGTGATTTCCAGTTTGTCGGATAAGCCTTGCATTCTGCGCGCCTCGACGACGAACCACGGTTGGGTTTCGTCGTATTCAGCTTTGTAAAATGAAAACCCCGCCCGCACGGAATTGAAATCATGCTTGATGCCTTCAGCGCGATACAGCCGCGACGTCGCCGCCAAATACACGCGCGTGGTTTCATAGTCGAATTGCACACCCGGCGCATACGCGGCTTTGCTGCCGCTAAAGTCATTGCCGCTCATGCGCCCGACGCTGCCGAATAGCCACACGTTGGCTTGTGCATCGGGCAAATTCCACCGATGCAACAACCGCGTGTAATTGATTTCGGCGAGTTTGCGTTCTTTAGTTTTATCGTCAGAGCGCATGAAAACATAGCCTGCGCCAACAGCGTCGCGCGGCGTGAGCGCGTAATTCGCCCACGCTTCGCGCCAGTTTTCCGACACGTCGCCCATCGCCATCCAGCTGCCTTCAAAACCCATCGGCGCCGCGTGCGCAAAAATGGCCGGCAGCAAAAAAGCCGTTGCCGCAATCCATCGCAATGATTTTGTATTCATAACACCCTCCAACACGAGCAAGTTTTTACGCACGTATATTGCGCACGTACAAAAATTTATGCTGTATGAATGGGCGGCCGAAGGGCGGGAGGATGTACCACCGATATGAAATCGGCGGGAAAAAATATGGGGGGGTGAGTAATCGGTGAAGCTGCAAACTCAAACGACGGAGTAGTCAGCACAAACAAATTAGCAAAATCACATACTGCCGCGAGTGAGCACGGCTTCGCATTTTTTTTCGCACAGTGGTCGCTTGCCATCGGCGCGCTTTGCTGTTGCATGGCGCTGACTGACTTCCCCTCGTAGGCGCAACGCGCAGCGCAAGTCTGCGCCATCGCCGTCGCGGGCAGAAACACCGCCAGCAGGAGCAGAGCAATCCATTTACGCAGTCTAGTCATATTAGTTGGATATTGATAACGAAGCTTGGTTCCGCGCTATATTGCGCTTAATTCGCCTTAGTATCTTTCGACACCATGATATTAATTTCAGTCAGCTTGGCGTCGTCGTTTTTGCTCACGCTCACGGTTAAGTTGTCGCGGTTTTTGTCGTCGGATAAGGCCAGCATCGCCGACTCGCCCGCTTGGCTCATGTCGCTTAACTTGCGCCCTTTGGCTATGCCTTTGAACTTGCCGCGATAATATTCAGCGACTTTATCGAGATCATCTTTGGATTCGAGTGTGATCATAATCATCGAGTTATCCGGCCCGGCCATTTTGCTACCCTTGCCGTCTTTAATGCTCGCGCCGGGATAAAACGGAATACCGACGTCGGCCTCGGTTACATTCGCGCTACCAAATTCTGAAGTGGATACCTTGCCCGATGCGTCAGTGCTTGTGGACTTGATGCCATCCGTACCGATGCTGGCATTGGTGACTGTACCGTTTGCGTCGGTGGTTTTAGTCTGCAAACCGTCTTTGCCGATAACTACGTCGGATACATTGCCGTTCGCGTCGGTGACTTTTGCTTGTATGCCGTCTTTGCCGATGGTGACGTTCGCGGTTTTACCGTCTTTGCTCATTTGCGATTCGATGGCTTTTTCGATCGCCTTCTCGCTGAGTTTTTCTATGGCTTTATCGCACGCGTTTAGTGCGAAGCAGGCGGTCAGCAAAATAAATAGTTTGTTCATGTGGTGCTCCTTATAAGGCATTGCGTTTTCTCCAGGCGGCGATAATGCCTGCGCTGAGAATCATCCAGATAAAAACCTGGCCCAGATCAATCCACATCACTTGATTCGCCACGCCGAGAAACTGGTAGTGTGCGGCCAGCGCGAATAATACAAAACCAAAAAATAGAATCGCCCCGAGTTTCACTCCAGCAAAAAATCCGCGCACATCGAGGCGATGAATCAAC
>JBEEJL010000373.1:0-2743 GCA_041169175.1 Pseudomonadota bacterium
TTGCGCCCATGCCGCGGCGTAATAGCGCACGTACGCGCGCTTCCATTTCCGGCAAGCTGAATGGTTTGACCATGTAATCATCCGCGCCGAGATCGAGGCCGCGCACGCGGTCTTCGGTTCCTTCGCGCGCGGATAAAATCATCACCGGCAATTTCGACCCGCGTGAACGCAAGCGTTTCAACACTTCAAACCCGTCGAGCTTGGGCAGCCCCAAATCGAGAATCATCACGTCATACACTTTGTCTTTCAGCACGCGATCCGCCATCGCGCCGTCGGCGACCCAATCGACTGCGTATTCCGCATTGCGCAAAGACACTTGCAAGCCATCCGCTAATATCGGGTCATCTTCAACAATCAAAATTCGCAAGTTCATTCCCTCATAAATACATTTATAGACAGAACTATACGCCAGCGCAGAGAGTCACAATAACTATTTGATTTTATTAGTATTTCTTCTAAATGAATAGATATTTTTTCGCGCTGCAATAAAAATGTTGCAATGCAATCAATGAGTTCCGTAAGTAGCTTGTAAGCCACGCGGACTAATCTCTTGAAGCGAAACCAAAAGCGCATCACACAATATGCAGTATAAAATTATAGTGAACGCCTCGCCTCGTTACTAATCACACACGAAACGCCGCACTAAAAATTTTTCAACACGTGGTGTCAATTAGTAGCAAACGCAGGCAAAAAAATAACATGGTATTGAAATTTACATTCATTCAGGAGGAATAAAACATGGCTTCAGTAGCGATTCACCGCAAAGGGGATGCTGTAGTCCCTATGTCGTCGGAAGAGAAAAAAGTTATTTTCGCTTCGTCACTCGGCACGATTTTCGAATGGTACGACTTCTATTTGTTCGGCGTCATGTCGGCCATTATCGCAAAGAATTTTTTCACTGCTTTGGATCCTGCGACACGTGATATTTTCGTGTTGCTGGCGTTCGCTGCCGGTTTCGCCGTGCGTCCGTTCGGCGCGATTGTGTTCGGGCGCTTGGGCGACATCGTCGGGCGTAAATACACTTTCTTGATCACGATTATGATCATGGGCTTATCGACCTTCATCGTCGGTATTATTCCTAACTACGCAGCAATTGGTATTGCCGCGCCGATCATTCTCATCACCTTGCGTTTGTTGCAAGGCTTGGCACTGGGCGGCGAATACGGTGGCGCGGCGACTTACGTGGCCGAGCATGCACCGCACACCAAGCGCGGCTTCTATACATCATGGATTCAAACCACCGCGACTGTCGGCCTCTTGCTGGCACTGATGGTGATTTTGGGTACGCGTACCTATTTCGGTGAAGAAAAGTTTACTGAGTTCTGGTGGCGCTTGCCGTATCTGCTGTCTATTATTTTGTTGGGCGTATCTTTGTGGATTCGTTTGTCGTTGAGTGAATCGCCCGCCTTCCAGAAAATGAAATCAGAAGGTAAAACTTCCAAAGCGCCATTGTCCGAATCTTTCGGCCAATGGAAAAACCTCAAAATCGTGATTCTGGCGCTGATTGGTTTGACCGCCGGTCAAGCTGTAGTGTGGTACACCGGCCAGTTCTACGCGCTGTTCTTCTTGCAGACCTTCCTGAAAGTGGATGGCCCGACGGCGAATATTTTGATCGCCGTGTCGCTGATTATCGGCACACCGTTCTTTATTCTCTTCGGTGCGTTGTCAGACAAAATCGGCCGTAAACCAATCATCATGGCAGGTTGCTTGATCGCTGCGTTGACTTACTTCCCGTTGTTCAATGCGTTGACCACTTACGCCAATCCGAAACTGCAAGCGGCGATTCAAAAGTCGCCAGTGACCGTGGTATCGGATCCAGCCAACTGTGGTCTGCTGTTGAATTTGACCGGCACCAAAGTGTTTACCAACGGTTGCGACGTGACCCGCTCATTCCTATCGAATGCCGGTGTGAATTACGACAAAGTTGACGGCCCAGCCGGTTCAATTGCCACGGTAAAAGTCGGCGATAAAGCAGTAGCAGGCTACGACGCCAAAGCACCGACGGCGAAGGAAGACAAAGTGCGCTTCGAAAAAGAAGTGCGTGAAGCGCTAACTTCCGCAGGCTACCCAGCCAAGGCAGATCCGATTCCGTTGGGTTCGTCTAACTGGTGGATGCTGATTGCGATCCTGACCATCATGGTGATCTACGTGACCATGGTGTACGGACCGATTGCGGCGATGCTGGTCGAATTGTTCCCGACCAAAATCCGCTACACCTCGATGTCATTGCCGTATCACATTGGTAACGGTTGGTTCGGCGGTTTCTTGCCAGCCACGGCGTTTGCTATCGTGGCCAGCCAAGGTAATATTTACTCCGGCTTGTGGTATCCGATCATTATTGCTGCGGTTACATTCATCATCGGCATGCTGTTCGTCAAAGAAACTAAAGACGTGGATATTCACGCCGAATAAGTTTATTAATAAAAAAGTCGCAAAGCAGTTCATTGAAACGCAGCCCTTGGGCTGCGTTTTTTTGATTCAAGGCTTATTGTCAGGCAAAAATGACTTAAAGCGGATTTATCGCTATAATCACGCCTCTTTGCAAGAAGTCCTATGCAAATGGCCTGGTAGCTCAGTCGGTAGAGCAGAGGATTGAAAATCCTTGTGTCGGTGGTTCGATTCCGCCCCGGGCCACCAAAAAAACAAAACATCCTGCCCCAAGCGGGATTTTTTGTTTAATGACGCTGAATAAGATACAGTTTTGTTATCAGCCTATTTCAGTACACCAGCCCGATGCTATTAA
>JBEEJL010000374.1:0-8731 GCA_041169175.1 Pseudomonadota bacterium
CCCCATCATCCGGTCATGCCGGGCGTGTTGGTGATCGAAGCCTTGGCGCAAGCCGCGGCGATTTTGTCATTCAAAACCGCCAACACTAAACCGGACGATAAATCGGTTTATTATTTTGTCGGCATCGACGCGTGTCGTTTCAAAAAACCGGTCAGCGCAGGTGACCAAGTTCATCTCGAAGTCGAAATGCTGGTATTCAAAAAAGCGCTGATGAAGTTTTCCGCTAATGCCAAGGTCGATGGCGAAATCGTTGCAACAGCCGAGTTGCTGTGTGCAGTGCGAGCGTTGTAATGGGCCCACGTATTCACGCAACTGCGATTGTACACCCGGGTGCCAAACTCGCGGCTGATGTCACGGTCGGCGCTTACTCAGTGATAGGCGATCATGTGGAAATCGGCGCGGGCACGACCATTGGCGCGCACGCGCTGATCAGCGGGCCGACGACTATTGGCCGCGAGAATAAAATTTTTGGTTTTGTCTCGCTCGGCGAAGAACCGCAAGATAAAAAATATGCTGGCGAGCCGACGCGTCTCGAAATTGGTGACAGAAACACCATTCGCGAATTTTGTACTTTCAATCGCGGCACATCACAAGATGTCGGCGTTACGCGCGTCGGTAACGACAACTGGATCATGGCCTACGCCCATCTGGCGCACGATTGCCAAGTCGGTAATCACACCATATTCGCCAACAACGCCCAGCTCGCCGGCCATGTGCATGTCGGCGATTACGCGATACTAGGCGGCTTCACTGTCGTGCATCAGTTCGCGCACATCGGCGCACATAGCATGACGGCGATGGGAACTATATTGTTGCAAGACTTGCCCGCGTTCGTCACCGCTGCAGGAAATACCGCGAAACCATTCGGTATTAACAGCGAAGGTTTGAAGCGACGCGGATTTTCGACTGACGATATTTCCGCGATTAAAAGTTCGTACAAGGCTTTGTATAAATCTGGTTTGAGTTTGGCGGAAGCCACGGCGGCGATTGAAGCGAAATTAAATGACTGTCCGGCACTTAAAATTTTGCTTGATTCACTGGCTAAATCTACACGCGGTATTATTCGGTAAGTATTTGATTTAATTAAACTATTTTCTAGGCATTTCATGCGCATCGGCATCGTAGCGGGGGAGGCGTCGGGCGATTTACTCGGCAGCTTGTTGATCAAAGCGTTGCGCGCTAAACATCCGCAAATAGAATTTATCGGCATCGCCGGACCGAAAATGTTGTCTGAAGGCGCCAAGACCATGTTCCCGATGGAGCGTTTGTCAGTCTCCGGTTACAACCTCGAAGTATTGCGCCGCTACCGCGAAATTATCGGCATGCGCAAAAAACTCATCGCGCATTTTTCTGCCGACCCGCCGGATTTATTTATCGGCGTGGATGCACCGGACTTCAATCTCCATCTCGAAGCAGCGCTGAAAGCGAAGAATATACCGACACTGCATTACGTCAGCCCGTCGATCTGGGCCTGGCGCGGCGAACGTATTCATAAAATCGGCGCGTCGGTATCGCGCATGCTGACGATTTTTCCGTTCGAGAATGCCTTGTATGAGAAAGAAAATATTCCCGTGAGTTATGTCGGTCATCCATTGGCCGATGAATTGCCGATGCAGCCGGATACCGCCGCCGCGCGGGCGCAAATCCGCATGAATCACCCGAGTCATGTCATCGCCTTATTGCCCGGCAGTCGCGAAAACGAATTGAATCATCATGCCGATCTATTTATCCGCGCGGCAAGATTGATTCACGAACAATTGCCCGAAGCGCATTTTCTCGTGCCGCTTGCCAGCCGCCATACGCGTAACCAATTTGAAAAAGCTATCGTGCGTCTCGACGCGCAAGACGTGCCATTGACGATTATGTTCGGTCATTCGCATGACGCGATGGCGGCAGCCGATGCCGCGCTGGTTGCCAGCGGTACGGCTACGTTAGAGGCCGCACTGCTGAAATGCCCGATGGTCATCGCGTATAAAATGTCGCCGCTCACCTACCGCATCATGAAGCGCAAAGCCTATTTGCCCTATGTCGGCTTGCCGAATATTTTGGCCGGAGAATTTATTGTGCCGGAGCTTTTGCAAGATGATGCCACGCCGCGCAACCTGGCTGCTGCGGTAGTGAATTTATTACAGCAACCGCGCTTGCGTGAATTGATGATTAATAAATTCACCGCTATGCATCACAGTCTGCGGCAGAATAATGCGGCCAAATTGGCACAAGCGATTCAGCCTTATTTAACCAAGTAAATTGTCATGGCAAAAAAATCGCCCACAATTCTGACGCTAATGTGCGGTGTCGATGAAGCCGGACGCGGACCGCTCGCGGGCGCAGTATTTGCCGCTGCAGTCATTCTCGATCCAGCCAAGCCGGTTGAAGGTTTAGCCGATTCAAAAAAACTGTCCGAACATCGGCGCGATGAGCTCGCGCTGTTAATCAAGCGAGATGCTTTAGCCTGGGCGGTGGCGACGGCGTCGGTGGAAGAAATCGACACCATCAATATTCTGCAAGCTAGTTTGCTGGCAATGAAGCGTGCGATGGAAGCGTTGACCATCAAACCGGATGAAGCTTTGATCGATGGTTTGTTTTGTCCGAAGACCAATATCCCGTCACAAGCCATCGTCAAAGGCGACAGCAAAGTCGCGGCGATTTCCGCCGCGTCGATACTCGCCAAGACTGCGCGCGATGCCGACATGCTGGCGATGCACGTGCGCTATCCGCATTATCGCTTCGACAAACACAAAGGCTATGGCACGGCGCTGCATCTCGCCGCGCTGCGCGAACATGGTGTGAGTGAGATTCATCGGAAAACGTTTGCGCCGGTGCGCGCATTAGTCGTACTATAAAGTCATTTCGTAGAGGTATCGCTTATGACGTATATTCTTTTGTGCTTTCATTTACTCGGCGTGACGGTGTGGGTCGGCGGTATGTTTTTCGCCTATGTCGCGCTTCGTCCCGCTGCGGCAAAAATGCTCGAAGCGCCGGAGCGATTAAATTTATGGAATGCCACCTTCGCGCGTTTTTTCCTGTGGGTGTGGATTGCGATTGCGCTGATTCTGGTCAGCGGCTTCGGCATGATCGGCATGAGCGGCGGTTTCAAAAATTCTCCGCTGTATGTAAATCTCATGATGTTGATCGGCTTCATTATGATGGGAGTTTTTGCGCACGTGTATTTCGCGCCGTACAAAAGACTTGCGCGCTATGTCGCGGCGGCAGAATGGAAAGCAGCGGGGGAACAACTCGCGCAGATACGCAAAATGATTGCGCTGAATTTAGGTTTGGGTTTATTGACGATTGTTGCAGCGACAGCAGGGCATTTGCTTTAAATTAAGTTATTAAATAACTATTTGATTTTATTGTACTATTTAAGGTTTCGTCCGAAGCGCAACACATGCATCGCGAGCAAAGTTTCAACCAGAAAACCGAGCAGGGCGAACAAGAAAAAAATCACACCAGCGATAAAACTCATTGGCACCCAACTCTGAATATGTAGTTGCGTCGTCTCGCCTAGAAATAAAGCCATGATGGTGATACCAATCATCAACGAACAAATCGTCAGCATCGCCATTGAGGCGCTGACGATACGCCCGCGCAAACGCAGACGTTTTAATTCCCAATGCGCGGCCCGAATATTCTTAATCGTTTCTGTTTCCAATTTTTCTTCCAGCAAGCGCGCGCGGTCGATGATGCGCGCGAGACGCGTGGCGAACGAGCCGATTAGTGCCGCGACGGCGGTGAGCAAAAAAACCGGTGCGACGGCGAGTTGTATGCCGTGTGATACAACAGTCGAATCCATTTTATTTTCCCGATGTAAGGCGAGTTAGCCGTAAAGTGTTATTCATTTTCCCATCTGGCATCCGCTCGACCTGAGCTTGTCGAAGGTGCTGTGTGGTTCGACAAGCTCACCACGAACGGATACATGGCAAGTATTACTATCGCAGCTTTCAATTCGCGGGTTTAGTTGCAGCATTTTTGTTCTGCGCAGCTTCGATGCCCTCAACCGATTTGCCCGCAAGAATTTTATTTTTCTCAAACCAACCGGCATTCATTTCCAACGCGTATTTGGCTGGCGACAGTGATGAATGCGTAGTCAAGGTTTCCGGCAACATTTCCGCGATATTGATAATGCGGCCCTGATCATCGATGAATGCGACCGACAAAGGTAATAAAGTATTTTTCATCCACATACTGACGGTTTGCGGTTGCTCGAATACAAACAACATGCCATCGTTTTTGCCCATATGACGGCGATTCATCAAGCCTTTTGATCGTTCTTCTTGCGTGCGCGCCACTTCGGCGCGGATGGTGTGGCCATTGATGTGCAAGCTAATACGGTTGTCGCGCGCATGTGCGGCTTCAGTCGTGATTAAAAAAAACAAACAGATTAAAGTAAATCGGATGATGAGTTGAATTTTCATTTTGCAGTTTGCTTGTTTGAGTGCTGATTCACCGCCCATTTTGCAATCAGGCTGAGAATGTCGTCTGACTCGCCAAGCGGCGGCGTTACGCTGATGTTAACGCTTGGGTTGTCGTTTCGGATGTCAGCCAGCATCAGCGGTAAATCTTTTTTTAGATGTCCACCTTGCGCCATGAATAGCGGAATCAAAGTGATCTGCGAAAAGTTTTTTTGCGTCAAATTTTTAACCGTGCTCGCCAAATCGGGCTGCATCAATTCGAGAAACGCCAGCGTGATGTCCGTATCGGGTAATTGTTGCTGCATCAACACACGGATTTTCTCAAACGGCTGCGCCCATTGCGGATCGCGTGCGCCGTGGGCAAATAAAATAATCGCGCTTTGCGAAGCCATCAGTGTTTGCCCGTGCTGCCGAAGCCCGCCGCACCGCGCTCGCTCTCGTCGAAATCATGTACTACATTCAATTGCACTTGCACCACCGGCACGACGACGAGTTGCGCAATGCGCTCGAGCGGGTTGAGCAGGAAGGGCGTGTGCGAGCGGTTCCACACCGATATAAAAATTTGGCCTTGATAATCCGAGTCAATCAGTCCGACCAGATTGCCCAGCACAATGCCGTGTTTATGGCCGAGTCCGGAGCGTGGCAAAATCATCGCAGCGAGGCCGTGGTCGGCGAGATGAATTGCAATGCCGGAAGGAATCAATTCAGTCGAGCCGGGCGCAATGGTGAGCGGATGATCAATACAAGCGCGCAAGTCTAATCCTGCCGCGCCAGCGGTGGCGTAAGTAGGTAGATGTGCGGTGAGGCGTGGATCGAGTATTTTTACGTCGAGTTTTTGCATGATTATTTTCTTATATTAATCAAATAGTTATGTTAAGGCGAGGATTTACTTTTTGCGCGAACTGGCCAGAGTTAACGCTGGCTTTTTGCTTGATGTGTGAGCAGAAAAAAGTTTCGCTGCATGTGATATTAATAAACGCGCTTGTTCAATTTTTGGCCCGCGTGGTAAGGGATGCGCTCCTTCGTCGTCAAATAAAATCAGTGCATTGTCGTCGCGCCCCATCGCTTCTTGCACCAGATTCGCGGCTAGCAGCGGAATTTTTTTGCGTTGGCGCTTCGCTTCGGCGTATTCATGCAAGTCATTGCTTTCCGCCGCGAAGCCGACGCAAAACGGCGCATCGGGCAAGCTTGCGACGTACGCCAGAATATCTTCGGTCGGTTTTAATTCAATTTGCAGCGAAGCAGAAGTTTTTTTAATTTTTTGCGCGGAAGTTTTTACTGGTGTGTAATCTGCCACCGCAGCGACGCTGATAAACATATCGGCATCAGCAATATTTTTTTTCACCGCCTCGGCCATTTGCGCCGCGCAAGTAACGTGAATCATTTTTGCTTGAGTTGGCGGAGCAATAGCGACTGGGCCGGAAATCAGCGTGACGTTCGCACCCGCTTCGAGTGCCGCTTGAGCGACGGCGTAACCCATTTTGCCACTGCTGGAATTGGTGATGCCGCGCACGGCGTCGATAGCTTCGAACGTCGGCCCGGCGGTGATGAGGATATTTTTCCCAGCGAGAAGGGTGGAATTATTTTTTAGAGTTTTTTTTTGCGTGAGCAGAAATTTTTGCAGCTCGGCAAATAATTCTGCTGCTTCCAACATGCGACCCATGCCGACTTCACCACAAGCCTGGTCGCCCGCAGCGGGGCCGAGCACGCTAATGCCATCTAGCGCGAGTTGCTTGATATTGCGTTGCGTGGCGGGCGCTTCCCACATTTGTTTGTTCATCGCGGGCGCGACCAACAACGGACAATCGCGTGCGAGACATAAAGTTGAAAGCAAATCGTCTGCGCGACCCTGCACCAGCTTGGCAATAAAATCCGCGCTGGCCGGCGCAATCAAAATCGCATCGGCATCGCGCGACAAATCAATATGCGCCATATTATTGGCGACATCGGCGTCCCATAAGTTGGTATGCACTTTATTACCCGACAAAGCCTGCATGGTGACGGCGGTGATGAACTGCTGCGCAGCGTCTGTCATGACGACTTGCACGTCGATATTGGCTTGCACGCACAGGCGCGTCAGTTCGGCGGCCTTGTAAGCCGCGATGCCGCCGGTGATGCCGAGTACAACGCGTTTTTTAGTGGTTTCAGTCATAATGGTAAATATTCTACACGTAACCGCAAAAAGTCCAAGCAATGGCGATAACCGACTGGCCTGAAGACGACCGCCCGAGGGAAAAGCTGCTGAGCAAAGGCGCGGCCAGCTTGTCCGACGCGGAATTGCTGGCGATCTTCCTGCGCACTGGCGTGGTGGGCAAAAGCGCCGTCGATTTGGCGCGCGAGCTGCTCAAACGCTTTGATAATTTATCCGGCATCTTCGGCGCATCGCAAGCCGCGTTCACCGAAGTCAACGGCATGGGCCCGGCGAAATATGTGCAATTCCAGGCGGTTCTGGAAATGGCCAGCCGCGCGCTGCAAGAAAAAATGCGCGAGCCGCATTTGCTCAACTCGCCGCAAGCCGTGCGTGATTATTTGCGCCTTACTTTGCAATCCAAACCGCATGAAGTCTTCGTCGGCATATTTCTCGACGCGCAACATCGCGTGATCGAGGTGGAAGAATTGTCTTCCGGCACACTCACGCAAACCAGCGTCTATCCGCGCGAAGTAGTAAAGCGCGCCTTGCATCACAATGCCGCAGCGGTGATCTTCGCGCACAACCATCCGTCCGGCGTGGCCGAAGCCTCGCGCGCCGACGAAGACCTGACGCGCGCGTTGAAGCAAGCGTTAAAGTTGATCGACGTCAGCGTGCTCGATCACTTCATTGTCGGAGCAGGCGGTGTGTTGTCGTTCGCCGAACGTGGATTGCTATAACTACATTCCCCTTGAGCCAGACGGGGAAAATCAGCTATAATCGCAGTCTTGTTTCGGCTCAGCGCCGAAGTGCATTATAATATATTCAATTAAATCAACGAATTACGGAGTTGCATCATGGCACGAGTCTGTCTGATTACCGGCAAAAAGCCGATGGTAGGGAACAATGTTTCTCACGCCAACAACAAAACCAAGCGTCGTTTTTTGCCGAACCTGCAATATCGCAAGTTCTGGGTTGAGAGCGAAAACCGCTGGGTGAGCATGCGCCTGAGCAACGCCGGCCTGCGCACCATCGACAAAAACGGCATCGACTCCGTGCTCGCAGACTTGCGCGCCCGTGGCGAAAAGCTTTAAGGAGAACGGATCATGGCAAGCAAACGCGACAAAATTAAATTGGAATCCAGCGCCGGCACCGGCCATTTCTACACCACCAGCAAAAACAAAAAAACCATGCCGGAAAAAATGGAGATCAGCAAATTCGATCCCGTTGCCCGCAAGCATGTGATGTATAAAGAGACCAAGCTGAAATAATTTTTGGCTTAGGCAAAATAAAAAACCCGCTTCGGCGGGTTTTTTGTTGGCTAGAAAATTGTGAAAGGTAACAAATTAAGCAAAGGGTCGCGCGCGCTAAGACGCAAGAATCTATTCATGCAGCTTAATAAGATTTATTGACTGACAGTTTAATTGGCACATCAATTGTCTCGAGTCCGTCGTAGATTGAAACCTCAAGTTTGCCCGCCGAAATGGAGGATTTGAACGACCATTGTGTTTGAACAATAGTCTTATCGCTGTCGCCTATTCTTGAATGCCCACCACGTTCTCCCACCATTGTTGTTCCGTCTGCTTTCAATATTTTCACCCCTGCGATTCGATCAAGTTGATCTGACCCGCTCAGAGTAAATGAATTAGCCTCGACTACGCTAACAGTAATGGCACCTAAACCAGCATCAATGCGATTTCCGACTTTAGGTTCAAAATTAATTGTTTTGCGTGATGTGCCGCTGGCAACTTGTATATTCACCGCCCCATTAAAATTGACGGCTGAAATGGGTTTGTCTGGCAAACGGGCAATACTGATTGAAAGCAATGTTCGTTTGCCGTCGTCACTGGTTTTTCTAAAGCTTGAAATATCTGCTGAGCCAAGATCCATAGTTGTTTTATCAACTAGGACGGCAGTAGCCTTGACCTTTGAGTCACCTCTAAATAAAGGGCTGTTAACTATGACCTTGTTTGTAAATGTTGCGATAGCATGAATTTCGACTTTTTCTTGGGCGCCAAATCCACCCATAGGCACGAGATTTTTATCACGCCCAGGAGGTGCTTCTAGGAACATTGCGCCAAACGGCTTTACTGTCACCGATGGTTGTTGAGCTGCAACGGGGAATGCGAGGGAAAATATTGTGGCAGTCAAAATATGTTTGAGACTCATGTTTTTTTCTTTCTTACCTATA
>JBEEJL010000375.1:0-3411 GCA_041169175.1 Pseudomonadota bacterium
GCCGGACGAAGTGGCAGAATGGACCTGGCCCGCGCAAGGCAAGATTAAAGGATTTTTTAGTGAGACAAATAAAGGCCTCGATATAAGCGGAACATTGGGCCAACCAGTCATGGCGAGCGCCACGGGTAAAGTCATTTATGCGGGTAGCAGCGTGCCGAGAATGGGAAAATTATTGGTGATCAAACATAGCAATAATTATCTGAGCATCTACGCTCACAACGATAAAATTTTAGTCAAAGAAGGCCAAGCGGTGACTAAAGGGCAGAGAATTGCCGAGATGGGTAATACGGACACGGATCAAGTCAAACTGCATTTTGAAATTCGGGTTCAGGGTAAGCCGGTTGATCCGATGAAATACTTGCCTGGGGATAAATTGTCATGAGCCGCCAACCGACTAATGGCAGCGATGAACTGGAAGACGAGCTTGCGTTAAGCGCGCCAGATAGCGAAATGCAGCCAGAAGCCGGTGAGCCTCTCAATAGTCACGTTACGACAGAAGAAAACAATGTCGAACCGGCCAACAATGTTTCTGTGTATGCAGAAGAATTTCATGCTGACGTTACGCAAGTCTATTTAAATGACCTTGGCCGTCGCGCTTTGCTGACCTCGGAAGAAGAGCAAATATATTCACGCGCAGCCAAAGCGGGTGATTTTTCCGCCCGGCAAAAAATGATCGAACACAATCTACGACTAGTGGTGAATATTGCCAAGGGTTATATCAATCGCGGCGTGCCGCTGTTAGATTTGATTGAAGAAGGTAATCTCGGCTTGATGCACGCGCTGGATAAATTCGAGCCAGAACGCGGCTTTCGTTTTTCCACTTACGCGACATGGTGGATCCGCCAAAACGTTGAGCGCGCGATCATGAATCAGTCGCGCACCATTCGTCTGCCGGTGCATGTGATCAAAGAATTAAATATCTATCTGCGCGCTATGCGTTTTCTCGATGCGCGTAGCGATACTGATCCGACCCCCGAAGATGTCGCGCATTTACTCGGTCGGCCGGTGGAAGAAGTGCGGCGCATACTTAAACTCAACGAGCGCATGGCTAGTCTGGATTCGCCGCTCGATGTTGATCCGTCGCTGACTATCGGCGAGTCTATAGCCGACGATCAAGCTTTGTTGCCGGAAGAATTGCTCGAACAAAGCGAAACGCAAGATATGTTGTACGCATGGCTGGCGGCACTTACCGACAAACAACGCTGGGTGATCGAGCATCGCTACGGCATCAACGATGGCGAAGTGTGTACGCTGGAAGAGCTGGCCAAAGATCTTGATATTACCCGCGAGCGCGTCAGACAAATTCAAATTGAAGCGATTAACGCATTGCGCGCTATGATCAAGCGCGATGGATTAACGCGTGATATGCTGTCTTGATGAGGGATGAGGGATGAGGGATGAAAAAATCCTCCAGTTTTTCTCCGTGCCTCTGTGCCTCTGTGGTGAAGGCTTTTAAATTTAACTAATTGATTTTATTCAACTTTTTATAACTCGAGCGTTACCTCTTTAATCGTTGGATCTTCGCTGCTGGTTTTCATTTTGAAGCCGAGTGATTCCATCATCGATAACATACCGCCATTCGCGCCTAATACCTCTCCATCCATGTGCTGCAGTTTTTTCACTCGCGCTGTATCGATTAATGCGGTCATCAATTTGTAACCGACACCGCGATGTTGCCATTCATCGGCCACGACAACAGAAAATTCGCAACGCGATGCATCCGGTTTAATCACATAACGTGCGACACCGAGTTGCACTCCCACATCATCAATAATGGTCAACGCGAGCAAAGCTAACTCGCGGTCATAATCATATTGCGTGAAACGCAACAACATTTGCGGCGTCAGTTCGCGTAGCGTGCCGAGAAAGCGGAAGTAACGCGTTTGGTCCGATAGCCCGCGTACAAAATTCGCTTCCATCTCTGCATCTTCCGGGCGCACAGGTCGAATGATGACATTCGTCCCATCAGGCATTTGCCAATGCGACAACAAATGCGTAGGGTAGGGATGAATCGCCATGTGCGCATAGGGTTTGTATGAAGGCGCAACCTTTGCCACCACCATGCGCGCCTCCATTGCCAACACGCCGTGTTGATCGACTACCAGCGGATTGATATCCATTTCGCGCAACCAGGGTAATTCGCACGCCATTTCAGATACGCGCAGCAACACGTTTTCCAACGCAGCGCGTTGCACAGCGGGCAAATTGCGATACGGCTCGAGCAAGCGTGACACAGGTGAACGATCGATGAGTTCCGCTGCCAAGAATCGATTGATTGGCGGCAGCGTGCTCGAATGTCCGCCGAGCACTTCGACCAGTGTGCCGCCCGCGCCGAATAATAATACCGGCCCGAATACCCAATCGCGCGTAATGCCGACCAATAATTCGCGCCCGCCAGGCCGAGCTATCATCGGCTGCATGGCGATACCTTCGATGTGCGCGTCCGGTTTGAGTTTTGCCACGTCGCTAAGAATATCGTTGTAAGCCGAGCGTACCGCATCGGCGCTGGCAATATTCAAGCGCACGCCGTTCACATCCGATTTGTGCAGAATGTCGGGCGAATAGACTTTCATCGCCACCGGCAAACCGATTTTTTCGGCGATTTGCAATGCTTCCTCGGCGTTATGCGCGATAGTAGTCGGCACAGTCGGAATGCGGAAACAAGCCAGCAGCGCATGCGATTCCATTTCGCTCAGCTCGCTACGTCCTTGTGTTAAAGCGGTTTCGATAATCTTGCGTGCGCCGTCGATATCCGCTGCTTCATCGTTATCCAGCGGCCCCGGCAATTGCAATAATAATTTTTGGTTGCGCTGATAGTCGGTAATAAATGAAAACGCATCCACCGCCACTTCCGGTGTGCGGAAATTGGGAATGTTGGCGTTGACTAAAGCGCGCCGACTGTCGGCGACTAAAGATTCACCGAGGCACGCCGCCAGCACCGGTTTTTTTTGCGCTTGGGCAACGCTAATGACTGCCTGAGCCAAGTCTTCCATTTTGCTAATATTTTGCGGGGTGAGTATCGCCAGCGCACCATCGACATTGGGGTCGTCGAGACAAGTTTTCAAAGCCAGGGCAAAGCGCGCAGGAGCAGCATCGTTCATTACATCGACCGGATTACTGCGCGACCAATTGACGGGCAGGGCAGTGTTCAATGTGTTCATGCTGACGTCGGTTAAATTAGCCAGCGTGACATGCATATCCAGCGCACGGTCTGCCGCCATAATGCCTGGCCCGCCGCCGTTGCTGACAATCGCTAAACGATTACCACCCATGTGCGAATGTACCGACAAAGTTTTCGCTGCCGCGAATAACTGGTGAATGGTGGAAATGCGCACCGCACCGGCGCGTTTCAGCGCTGCGCCAAAGGCTTCGTCGGAGCCAGCGAGCAAGCCGCTATGCGTTCGCATATCC
>JBEEJL010000376.1:0-2867 GCA_041169175.1 Pseudomonadota bacterium
AAAACAACGCGATTTCTATCTCGATCTCGATTCACGTATCAAGCGTTTGGAAGAAACGCCTGCGCCTGCGCCGGTGACTTCTCTACCGCCTGCAACGGTGATTAGCAGCTCGCCGGTTATCACTTCTGCGCCTGCGACCGTCATTTCTTCATCGCCTGCGCCGGTGATTTCGGCGCCGCCGGTTAATACCATTCCCCAGCCGCCAAGCATGCCGGGCACTAAAAAGAAATAAACTGAGAAATATTTTCCGTGAACTCACCCGTCATTCCGCTTCACGTTGCTGAAGCAACCAACGCCGCCAAACAAACTATCTCGTTGCGCGTCAACGAGATTTTTTTTTCCCTGCAAGGTGAAACCAGCCGAACAGGTTTGCCGACGGTATTTGTTCGGCTGACCGGTTGCCCGTTACGCTGCGGCTACTGCGATACGGCGTATGCGTTTCATGAAGGCGAATCGCAACCGCTGCAATCTATCCTCGATCAAGTCGCGACTTACACGCCGCGCTACGTCACAGTGACTGGCGGCGAGCCGCTGGCGCAAAAAAATTGCTTACTATTGCTTAAGCAACTTTGCGACGCAGCTTATTCGGTATCGCTCGAGACCAGTGGCGCGATAGATATTGCTGAAGTGGATGCGCGGGTGTCGCGCATCGTCGATATTAAAACGCCGGGCTCCAGCGAAGTAACAAAAAACCTCTGGCAAAATATCCCGCTACTGACTGCGCATGATGAAATCAAATTCGTGTTGTGTGATGAAGCCGATTACGTGTGGGCGCGTGAACAATTACAACAACGTGGGTTGGAAAAAATTTGCGCGGTTTTATTTTCCCCGGTTTATGAAACGCTGCAGCCCGCGCAGTTAGCCGAATGGATTTTGCGTGATCGTTTGCCGGTGCGTATGCAAGTGCAATTGCATAAAGTTTTATGGGGTCCTGAGCGCGGCAAGTGATTCAGTATAAGTAGTTGATTTTATTGAGTTTTTACCATTTTTTTTATCTCATTTTACTATGCCCAACGCAGTCGTATTACTCTCCGGCGGACTTGATTCCGCCACCACCTTGGCGATGGCGCAGTCGCAAGGCTTCACTTGTTATTGCTTGAGCGTGAATTACGGCCAACGCCACGCGGCGGAACTCGAGGCCGCAGAGCGCGTCGCCGTTCGCCTCGGCGCGCAACAACATCGCGTCGCACGCATTGATTTGGCTATGTTCGGCGGCTCGGCGCTGACTGATAGTTCTATCGCGGTACCTATGCAAGCCAGCGCGGGCATCCCCGTCACTTACGTTCCAGCGCGTAACACCATCATGTTGTCACTCGCGCTGGCCTGGGCAGAGGTGTTAAAGGCGCGCGATATTTTTATCGGTGTGAATGCGGTCGATTACTCCGGCTACCCGGATTGTCGGCCGGAGTATTTGCGCGCGTTTGAGGCGATGGCGAACCTTGCTACTAAAGCCGCAGTCGAAGGTAAGCTGATGACAATTCATGCGCCGTTGCTGAATTTATCCAAGTTCGAGATTATTTTGCAAGGACGCAAACTTGGCGTAGATTATGGGATGACCGTGTCGTGTTATCAAGCAGACGATATGGGTCGCGCATGTGGTGCATGCGACGCATGCAGGCTGCGGCGCAAAGGCTTTGCTGATGCCAATGTGGCGGACCCGACGCAATATTTAACTATGTTGGCTTAACAAAAACTTTAAAAAAACAACCATTTTTAACAGGAGAAATATCATGACAACTTTACGACTAGGCGACATCGCCCCAGATTTTATTCAAGATTCGACTTCAGGCAAAATCAATTTCCACCAATGGCTCGGCGATAGCTGGGGCGTGCTGTTTTCACATCCGAAAGATTTCACCCCAGTCTGCACCACCGAGCTCGGCGCGACGGCAAAACTCAAAGACGAGTTCGCCAAGCGCAATGTCAAAGTGCTGGCGATCAGCGTCGATGATGTGAATTCGCATAACCAATGGGTCGGCGACATCGCCGAGACGCAGGGTACGGCAGTGAATTTTCCGATATTGGGTGACCCGGATAAAAAAGTATCGAACCTGTACGACATGATCCATCCGAACGCCAACGATACCTTGACCGTGCGCTCGGTGTTCATCATCGACCCGAAGAAAAAAATCCGCACCACGTTTACCTACCCTGCCAGTACCGGGCGTAATTTTGATGAGATTTTGCGCGTCATCGATTCGCTACAGCTATTCGATAATTACACCGTGGCGACACCGGTGAATTGGAAAGACGGCGACGACGTGATCATCCCGACCTCGGTGCAAGACCCGGAAATCATCAAACAGAAATATCCCAAAGGATACAAAGCGCTGAAGCCATATTTACGTATGACGCCGCAGCCTAACAAGAAGTAAGTGGTTGAATGCAGGAAAAGAAAAAGGGCCAGCTTTTGCAAGCTGGCCCTTTGATTGAGCGGGCCGTAATGGACTTGAATGTGGACTAACTCGCCGTCTGCAACTGAGCCTCGACTATTGAGAAAGAGCTTTGTCAGGAGTCGCCGAGTTGGAAACTTTATAGATGATTGTCGAAGCGTATTTATTTTCTTTATCTACAAATACTTTCTGAAAATTAGCGTCGAAGACGGCTTCGTTTAAGCTATTTTTTAATGATCCATTGCGAATGCTCTCATCGAAGACGACATATTTTATTTTATTGCCGTTAAGCAATCGCAACAGTTCGGTTGGATTTTTTTCTTCAAACAGTTTTTTATACATCGCATCCCGTGCAGACGATGGGTAGCCCATAGACCAGCCAAAATAAGGCCAACCGTAGAATGCTTTGCGACCGGATAGAAATATCGGGTGATGCACATAGGTTTCCGATAGAAAAATATCTTTCGTGTCGGT
>JBEEJL010000377.1:0-10511 GCA_041169175.1 Pseudomonadota bacterium
TATCGTGAAAAAAGATAATAAGACGTTGCGCGAGGCGCTGAACAAAGCCTTGGCCGACATCATGGCCGACGGCACTTATAAAACCATATCAGAAAAATATTTCGGTGAAGACATTCGCTGCAAATAATTTTTTCTGCACCGAGTAGCCGCATGCCCACACCTGACAAACCGTCGAAACACTATCTATATATGGCGGGCGCCGCCGTATGTCTGGTGATCTTCCTCTGGCTGCTCGCCCTCCCCCTGCAATGGCTACCCGCGCCGATTGGCCCAGCGGCGGAGCAATTCGCACGCGGCGCGCGCACTACGGTGTTTCTCACGCTCATTTCCGGCGCTATCGGTCTCGTCATCGGTGTGCTCGCCGCGATGGGAAAAATGTCGGGCAATCCCTTCATCGCTTGGCCCTCACGTTTTTATGTCTGGTTGATTCGCGGCACGCCGTTGCTGGTACAAATTTTATTTGTTTATCTGGCAATTCCGGCAATATTTCCGGAATTAAAATTATCTGACTTCCATTCCGCCATCATTGCGCTCGCGCTCAACGTCGGCGCTTACAACGCCGAAGCCATGCGCGGCGGCATCCTCGCCGTGCCGCAAGGCCAAGTCTATGCCGCACAATCGCTCGGCTTCCCGCCGCTCACCGCCTTCCGTCACGTCGTGTTGCCGCAAGCCGTGCGCATCAGCTTGCCGTCGCTGGTGAATAATCTGGTCAGCTTATTAAAAGACTCCAGCCTTGCCTACGCCATCGGCGTGGTCGAGCTGTCGATGGTCGGCAACCGCGTGCAAGCGGAAAGTTTTCAGCCAGTGCCAGTGTTCATCACCGTCGCGTGTATTTATCTCATCCTCACCACCACGCTGACGTGGTTTTCCGATGCGCTGGAAAATCAATTGAATACACATCGACGCTAGTCCCAAGAGCTTTCCGTAGGGCGGGTCCCACCCGCCAAAAAACAAAACACGAAGTGAACAAGCTGTTTTTTTCGGCGGGTGTGACCCGCCCTACGCCGGGCAAAACCCGTAGGCTGGCGCTGTTAAGCCCAGCATTCGCGGGAGAAATGGCTGGGCTTATCAGCGCCAGGCTACGCGCGTGAAGGTTCATCAGCGCCAAATAAAAAAAGCCGCTTGCGCGGCTTTTTATCTAATTCCATTCATTATTTTTAGATCAGAACTTTTTCCACAGACGGGCAAAGTACGATGCGCCATTCAAACCGAATTGGACGCTGTCATAAATAAAACCGTTGTCTGTTTCAAAAGCATCCTGTTTAGTCGGCTTGACGTTGAAAATATTATTTCCACCGATTGTCAGCTTGGTGTTTTTATCAAAACTATAGGCGAAACTCAGATCTGCAGAAGTCTTTGCCTTATAAACCAAATCAGGCACACCTGAAGGCGTGCCGTCATCATTAAATGGCCCAGTGAATGAACCTAGAGTCTGTGGTCCGAAATGAATAATTTTCAGGCCGGTTTCCAACGCGCCGGTGGTCAAATCAAACCCCAGCGTAGCTTTTCTGCGTGGGCCGCCTTGTTCGATAAACAAGCGCTCACGTCTTGATAACAAAACGTCCTCTGAGCCAATCAGCGCCGGTGGCGTATGAATATCAGTGACTTCGGTTTTACTAACGTTCAACGCCAGGAAGCTAGTGAGTTTGTTGGCGCCAAATTTTGTATTGTTTGAGAACGTAACATCCAAACCTTTGGTAGCGGTGTTGACCGAGTTCACAAAAAACTGCGCTTGACCGACACCTAAAGTTTTCAGTGAAGTAAACAATGCTGGAAATTTGAGTTGATTGGCATCGGTATCTTCAAAGCTGCCGGATAACACGATACGATCATTGATGTTGATACGATACATATCGGCTGTCATGGCTATGGCGGCGCTCGGTGTAAAGGTCGCACCTAAAGTAAAGCTTTTTGATTTCTCTTCTTTGAGTTTTGGTAAACCTGCAGATGTTGCTAACGCACTACCGCTAGGCGCGATCACTACGTCAACCGGAATGCCGTTGGGGAAATCGGTAAAGGTTGAGGAAAAATATACCTGCTGTAATGATGGCGCGCGGAAACCGGTGCTGGCTGAACCACGCAATAATAATGCGTCAGTCGCTTTCAGACTGGCGGCAAGTTTGCCGCTAAGATTGGAACCAAAGTCACTATATTTTTCATAGCGCAACGCAGCCTGAGTTTTGAAACTCTTGGTGAAGTCAGTTTCTATATCGGCATAGACAGCGGTGCTGCGGCGGCTCTGGTTTGTCTCGTCAGACGGTTGAAAACCTGGGAAACCCTGACTGCCCGGCGATCCTTCACCGCCACCGTCATAATCAAAATACGAACCTTTTTCGCCTGCACCAATGTTATAAAACTCCCGGCGATATTCGGCACCAAAAGCGACGTTCATGCCGCTCATTACGCTGGGGAAAAAACGACTCATGTCGGCGTTAGTGGTCATCTGAGTAAACGAAAAACCACCTGCATTAAATGCAGTCGGGCTAATACCCCTGCCGCCACTCAACAAATCCTGATTGGCCAACGAAGCGTTAAGCGTGTGGTTAATGTTGTAGCGCATGTCGTTAAAGCCATAGGTTTGCGACAAATCCGCATTCCATTCGCCGAGCTGCAAGCGGTTGCCTATGATGGCGTAGCGGTCTTGCACTTTTGCGTCGATAAAGGGGACAAATCCATTGGGATACATCGCGGCTGAGTTACGTGAGGGAACGTCATCGGTACCCACACCACCGCGCTCGAATGCACCTGATGATGCATCGCGCTTTTGCAAACCCAGGGTGAAATAGAATTTGCTGATGTCGCTGGTCGGTATATCGCCGTTGATATATAGCGTCGGATTTTTTACGGCGGAATCGCCGATTGTACGCAGGCTCGGCGCTTCGGCGCGATTGGAACGGCCGCGATCTTGATACTCACCCGTGACACCAATCACGCCTTTGTCGCCCACACGAAAACCGCAATAGGCGGTACCCATATAATTTTTTCCGTCGCCGACAGAATATTGTCCGTAACCCAAAGCGGCCTCACAACCCGGGCGTTTTTTCAGGCCGATGTCCATGACGCCCGCAATCGCATCGGAGCCGTATTGCGCGGCTGCGCCGTCGCGCAGGATTTGCACATTCTCAATCGCCATCAAAGGGATCGCGTTCAAATCGGCACCGGTGTTGCCGCGATTTCGCGCACCGAATATATTTACCAGGGATGTAGTATGACGGCGCTTGCCGTTAACCAAGACCAAAGTTTGGTCAGAGCCAAGGCCGCGCAATGCAGCGGAATCAATCAAGTCCGCACCGTCCGCGCCAGTCTGTCTGGTGGAATTGAATGACGGCGAAAGATATTGCAACGATTGTGCCAGATCGAATTGCCCACCCTGCTCTGTCGATTTGCTCATGGGAATAGTATCAACTGGCACCATCGTGTCTGTAGCAGTTGATGAATTGGCGCGGCGCGAACCGACTACGGTGACGCCTTCAACTTTGGCGGTCTCGCTGTCAGGTGCGGCGGTTTGTGCTTGGGCGTAGTGCAATGATGCGGTAGCGGTGAATGCGGTGGCGCCATAGAGTGCGAGCAATACGGCTTTGCGTAGCGTGGTCATGTTGTGCTTCCCCTGTGTGAGTTGATTTTATTGAATAACTGTTTTTGCTTTGCCGCTATTGTGCTGCATCTAACTTGATAGCTCAAGCCACTTCTCGCACGGGCAAGCGTTTGCTATAGATAAGATAACCGATTGCGCAGAGCAGCAATAGCCAACCGACCCAGCCAGTAATACCGGCTTGTGCGGTGTCGGCAGTGTAATCTGCGGCGGCGAAAAGATTGATTGCGCCTGCTGCGCCGTTCAGTGCGCCGTGCGCGATCACTGCGGGCCAGATGCTGCCGGTGGCAAGACGCGTCCAGCCGAATAAAATGCCGAGCAAAATGCAAAAAATCAGCATCAACAACCAACCTATGGTCGGATAAAGCGGATAGTTATAGCCAAGCAATATCACCGGCAGATGCCACATGCCCCAGATGCCGCCGCTAATAATCAGCGCGGGCCATTGGCCGAGCGGTAGCAGTTTTGGCAATAAATAGCCGCGCCAGCCCCACTCTTCGCCCAAAGAAAATATTAGGTTGAAAATCGGCGCGACCAAAATGGAGCCGAGCTGAATTGCAACTAGCCATTTGACACTGACACTCTCCATCAATGTCGCGCCGGCTTCTTTTTGCGCCAACATTTGTTGCAGACCAGAAAAATTTTCCATATCGATTTTATACACGCCGAATAGCGCACTGAGCGCCAACGCCGCCAATACCAACAACGGCATACCGAGCCAGCACAGCAACCAATAGCGCGGCCATGTATTTTTATCGCCCAGGCGTAAACCCGTGGCGGTTTTAATATCGGCTTCCGGGCTGACCCAGCGCAATACGATAAACGCCGCGATGCTCGGCGCGAACATGATCAGCGGCAACAAATACGGCGCGAGCGGATGTTTAAGTCCGTCGGTGTTAAACCACATCGGCGAGGCGATGGTCCACGCCAGCAGGAACGCGATGGTGATAAACGCGATGATGCCGTTCCAATCCAGATTTTGCTGGCTAGTTGATTGAATATTTTGTGTGGCTGTCTTCACTGTTGTTCATCTTGGTATGGGTTGGCGTAACCTAACTTCTGCATGATGTCGGCTTCCAGCGTTTCCATTATTTTTGCGTCGCGATTTTTTTCATGATCGTAACCTTGCAGATGCAATACGCCGTGTAGCGCGAGATGGGCGTAGTGCGCCTGAAGATTTTTTTTCTGTTGCTTCGCTTCCGCTGCAACTACCGGCGCGCACAACACAATATCGCCGCTTAGCGGACTGACATCATCATAAACAAAGGTGAGCACATTGGTGGAATAATCTTTTTTGCGAAATTGTGCGTTGAGCGCGCGGCCTTCTGCAGCATCGACGATACGCAAAGTGATGTTCGCCGATTGTTGCAACCCGGCCTTCACCCAACGGCGAAATTGCGCGCGCGTGGGACATTTTTTTTCTGCAACGGCGTATTGAACCGAGAGTGAAAATACAGGCGCGATATTTACTTTTCTTGGCACAATAGTAACTATTTGATTATTATGAGTTTTTTGAATAGTGTTTATCGTAAGCGTTGACGATATGTTGCACCAGCGGATGGCGCACGACATCTTCACTTTGGAAAATCGTAAACGCGATGCCGCGAATATTTTGCAGCACATTGCGCGCGTCGATGAGGCCGCTTTTTTGTCCATGCTTCAAATCGATTTGCGTCACATCGCCGGTGATCACCGCCTTGGTACCAAAGCCGATGCGTGTGAGAAACATTTTCATTTGTTCCGGCGTGGTGTTTTGCGCTTCGTCGAGAATAATAAAGGAGTGATTCAACGTGCGTCCGCGCATATACGCCAACGGCGCAATTTCAATCGCGGTGCGTTCGAATAGCTTGCCGACTTTTTCGTAGCCCATCAAATCATAGAGCGCGTCGTACAACGGCCGCAGATAAGGATCGACTTTCTGCGCCATATCGCCGGGCAAAAAACCTAGGCGCTCGCCTGCTTCCACAGCGGGACGAACCAGCACAATGCGTTTCACCAAATCGCGTTCCAGTGCGTCGACTGCACACGCAACCGCCAGATAAGTTTTGCCCGTTCCCGCAGGGCCGACGCCGAAAGTAATGTCGTGACCCTGAATGTTTTTAATGTATTCGACCTGTCTTGGCGTGCGCCCATGCAGATCGGCGCGCTTGGTTAGTAGATGCGGCTCGTCTGCCGATTGTTCTGATTTTTTTTGTACGCGCGGGGCGCTGTGGTTCATTTCGATTAATCCCAATTGAATATCCTCCACGTCGATGACACGGTTGCTGCGCTGATAAAAATATTGCAAAGCTTGCGTGGCCAAGGCCGTGTCTTCCGCATGGCCTTGCAGACGAAAATGTTCGGCGCGATGCGTGATCACTACATTGAGCGCAGATTCGATTTGACGCAAGTTGCCATCAAGCGGCCCGCACAAATTGGCGAGACGCTGATTATCGACTGGCGTGAATACCAGCTCGACCGGCTTGGCTTTGGCGCGTTCTGGTTCAGGCATGCTTACACTGCCGATCTTTGCAGCGGGGCTTTAAGTGCTTCGTTCAAGGTCTCGAGACTTTCGCGTAAATGCGCGCTGGCCTCTTTACCCAAACCCGGCTGGGTGAGCGCGCCTTGAATTTGCTGCTGCAATTGTTTGGCGTTGTCGCGCATCAAGCTGCGCACATCTGCAGGACCGCCGCTCGGCCGTATCAAACTATTGGCGACGCGACGCAAATGTTCGCGCTGTAAATTACGCCGCAGATTGCCGATGTCGCCGCCTTTGCGCAGCTCGCTCCAAATAGACAGTTGCAGCGTGTCGTACAGCTCGGATAATTTCAATGCTTGTTGTGGGTTATCCAGTTTATTTTCCGCGTCGATTAAACGCGCGGCCACGCCGTCTTGCATGATTTGATCCAGCACCTGGCGTTGCATGTTAAGTATTTGATTATTATAAGAATAATCAGGATTCACTTGACCATCAAAATGATTCACGCTGAGTCGACGCATGAACTCCGGCTGAAACTTAAAACTCTCGGCAGAAAAAATACTGGTCTCGATTAATTTCAACGCGCGCCGCTGCTTGTCCGCATCAACCGGCCGCAATGGCGCGCGCGGACTGCCTGCGTGATCACGCACGCTGGTGAGGCCGCCGATATATTTCGCGCTCAGGTTGGCGGCGAGTTTCACTTGATCGAGGGCGGTTTCAAAATTACGCCGCAGCACTTCATACGATTCATCCGGCTTGAGTTGTTTTTGTTGCAAACGATCCCATAGCTCACGCGACAATTGCAAACGATGTTGATAAAACGCCAGCGGATCGGCGCCGAGATCACGCCGGTTCACTTCCGGATCGACGCCCTCGAACGCGCCGCCGAAACCGGCCTCGTGGTCGGTGGCGTAAGCCAACTGCGGCTCGGCACTGCGCGCGGCAATTTTTTGTAATTCGGTTTTTTCGTCGGCTTGGCTGATCGGTTTGTACGCATATTCAATCGCCCAGTAATCATATGGACCCAAATTGCTCATCACATATTCACCTTGCTTACTGCCACGCGCGGCGACATTGAGTCCGTTGTAATCCATCACCGAGCCGGTGAGTCCATGCTGTTTAGTAAATTCCGGATTCGCCATTTGTTCCAGCGTATAAATAGTCGAAGCGCGAAAATTGTGACGCAGACCGAGCGTGTGGCCGACTTCATGCGTAATCACATCTTTCAATGTGGCTTGCACAAACGCTTCTGCTTCCGGGCTATCCGGCTCGAGATCGCCGCGCGCTTCGAGCAAATCCATCGCGAATGTTAGTTCACTCGACATTTCGTTGGCAACATCACACAGCAGGTCGTCGCGTTTGTTGCTGATAAGCGGGCGCGGCAACTCTTCTACCACACGCCGACGCGGGCTACGCGTCCAGACATCGGACACGCCGATATCGGCGTCGAGAATTTCGCCGCTACGCGGATCGACTTGGCGCGGGCCGATGGCGAAACGTGCGTCGGTGCCGAGGAACCAGCGCACCGAGGCGTGGCGAATGCCGGCGGTATCGAATTCGCTATTGTCGATTTGATAACGTACCTGGATCGCGTCTTTGAAGCCGATGCGCTCGAAGGCCTGGTTCCATTCGAGGATGCCTTCTTTTACCGAGTTGTGATATTTGTACGGGATATTGCTGTCCAGCCAAAAAATAATCGGCTGCACCGGCTCGCTGAGTTCTGCCGCCGGATCTTCTTTCTCCAAACGCCAACGATTGATATAGCGCACTTGCGGCTCGGGTTTATAGTCGTCGCTAAAATCAAAATGCGTAGTAACGAAATGGCCGATGCGATCGTCGGCCAAACGCGGGTGCATCGTCTCAGGCAATTTGGCAAAGCCGTAATAAAAACCCATGAACAAACTGCGCACATCTTCCAACGTGCCGGGCAGCGGCATCGAGGGCGGCGGCGGCACATTCGGCGGCATCATTGGCGGCAAAATCAAGCGCGCCAACGCGTAGTGTGCAGACACATTAAAGCCTGTAGCGTCGTCGCTATTGCGCAAAGTGTCGAAGCTGGTATTTTTTGCGTCGAAATAATACGGCTGGCGATACGCCGCTTCGAGCGAGGTCGCCATCATCGGAATATCTTGCAACAACAATAAAAGATTAGCATCGACTAACACCGATTTACGCTCCGGATGTGGGGCGCTGACGACGCTCGATGTGGCGAGCAAACTATCGGTAAAACTTTGCCGCACTGCTTGTGCAATCGGTGTATTGGCTTTGGCGGTGAAGTCACTGTTGCGCGCAATCAATTGCACGTAGTTGCCGATTTTTTTGAATGCGACGACATGACTGCGATTCATCATATTGCCGTAGAGGCCGCGTTCACCGACGCCTTGCGTCACGCCGACGGTGAGAAAAAACGGCTGGTCGAATTGTTCCGGCTTGATTTCAATCCAGACTTTTTCGTCCTGCCGCCAGAGCGAAAAAAATCCTGGCGAAGCTTTGGCTTCTTTGATGACTTCGCTAAAAGGTCGTAATGATGAAGCAGGTGGTGCAGCAGGTTTGACTACGCTGGGGTGGGGATCGGTCGGCTTCACATTCGCCGCTTTCGCCGCGCAACCGCCGAGAAGTGTCGCGAGTATAGCCAGCGCTACGATGCTGATTTTGTTTGCCATAAAGTGATTCAACACGCTTAATACTCTCCAGACATAAATAATTTAACTATTTGATTATATTGAGTATTTTATTAGTTCGCCGCGTAGGGTATAACGCACTGCTGCGACTATTTTCACCGAAATAAATTGACCGATCAAATCCAGATCGCCAGCAAAATTCACCACCCGATTATTATCGGTGCGGCCATAAATTTCGTTTGCATCGCGCGCCGATACACCTTCGACCAACACGCGCTGAACAGTGTTCACCATTGCCGCACTTATTTCTGCGTTAAGTTCGTCGGCGCGTTTTTGCAGGCGCGCGAGGCGTTGCATTTTTACTTCGTGCGGCGTGTCGTCGCTTAATTCCGCCGCCGGCGTGCCGGGACGCGGGCTGTACAGAAAACTGTAGCTGCCATCGAAACCGACATCATCGACCAACTTCATCGTAGCGTCGAAATCGGCATCGCTCTCACCGGGAAAGCCGACAATAATATCGGACGAAATATTGATGCCGGGACGCACCGCTTTAAGACGACGGATAATCGATTTATATTCCAGCGCGGTGTAGCCGCGCTTCATCGCCGCTAACACGCGATCAGAACCCGACTGCACCGGCAGATGCACATGACTGACCAATTTGGGCAAGCGTGCGTAAGCTTCAATCAATCGCTGGGTAAATTCTTTCGGATGCGACGTGGAATAACGTATGCGCTCAATGCCGGGAATCTCGTGCACATGTTCCAGCAGCAGCGCGAAGTCGGCGATCTCGCCATCGTGCATTTCGCCGCGATAAGCGTTGACGTTTTGCCCGAGCAAGGTCACTTCGCGTACACCTTGTTCGGTTAGCTGCGTAATTTCACGCATGACATCATCAAACGGTCGGTTAATTTCTTCGCCGCGCGTATAGGGTACGACGCAGAAGCTGCAATACTTGGAACAACCTTCCATGATCGACACAAACGCGGTGACGCCTTCGACGCGCGCTGGCGGCAAGTTGTCGAATTTTTCAATTTCGGGAAACGAAATATCGACTTGCGCGCGGCCGGTCTTGCGCCGCGCATCAATCATTTGCGGCAAGCGATGTAAAGTCTGCGGACCGAAAATGACATCGACATACGGCGCGCGTTTCAAAATCGCCGCGCCTTCCTGGCTGGCGACGCAGCCGCCGACGCCAATAATCATTTTCGGATTGAGTAGCTTGAGTTCGCGCAGGCGACCCAGATCGTGAAAAGTTTTTTCCTGCGCCTTGTCGCGCACCGAGCAAGTGTTGAGCAACACTACGTCAGCGCCTTCAGGTGAATCGGTTTGCGTCAGGCCGTGCTCGGCGTGGAGCACGTCGGCCATCTTGTCCGAATCGTACTCATTCATTTGACAGCCGAAGGTTTTGATATACAGCGTGGACATTAAAACTTTTTACCGGCCTTTTTTAGATCTGCCGCTTCATCGTCATTCAGCAGCCACAGATTCAACACCAGGCCCATGATGTCGAGTTGATACAAGACTTTCGCCGCCTCGGGCAATGCAGTAGGCATGATCGCCATATTCGTCTCGTTGAAAATCCGCGCGCCGGGGGCAAAGCGAATAACACTGCTGCCGATTTTCACAAAAGGAAAATCTGCGGCCTGCAAAGTTCCGGCCTGGGCTTCTTCGGGGAAAGGCCGCGCGGTCGCCGGCTGTGATGCTACGGCGAGAATGAACAGAAGAAGGCTTGCGTAAAGTTTCATAGTGTTGACGATACGCGGGAGGGATAGTTGCCGCAAGCAGCATCAGAGAAAATAGTGATTTCAATTACAATACAAACAGCTTATAAAAATAA